>JAJRQS010000356.1 GCA_024280135.1 Bacteroidota bacterium
AAACTGATAACCCATTACACTCGTGAGGCAGGCGTACGTGCATTGCGTCAAAAGATTGCAGGTGTGATGAGACACGTAGCGAAGGAGGTTGCTATGAATGGAGTTAAGTCTGTAGCCATTACACCGGACATGTTAGGGACTATTTTAGGGCCAGAGCCTTTCTCCAAAGAACTCTATAATGAAAAATTACCAGCAGGAGTAGCCGTTGGTTTGGCATGGACAAGCGTTGGGGGAGAGATATTGTTTATTGAAGCCTCTCAAAATCCAGGAGGTGGCAAGTTGACGCTTACAGGAAACTTAGGCACCGTAATGAAGGAATCGGCTACCACCGCTTTATCTTTCATCAAAGCACATGCGAAGTCGTTAAAGATTGACGCTAAGTTATTTCAAGAAACGGATTTACACATTCATGTTCCAGCTGGAGCGATCCCCAAGGATGGTCCTTCAGCAGGTATCACCATGATGACAGCCATCACTTCTTCGCTTTTGGGCAAGCCTGTCAAAAGGCATCTAGCGATGACAGGAGAGATTACCTTGCGGGGAAAAGTGTTGCCAGTGGGAGGAATTAAAGAAAAGATGTTGGCGGCAAAGCGTGCCAATATGAAAGAGATTATTCTTTGCAAAGCCAATGAAAAGCATGTCGATGAAATTGATCCCGCTTATTTGAAAGGTTTGAAATTTCATTATGTAGAACGGATGGAAGAAGTCTTAAAAATTGCTTTGAAATAACGTATGTTACCAAAGTCAATGGATATATAAAGATCGCTTTGAGTAAATACCGATAAAATGAGGCTTCTTGGTCTTGGTCAAAGATTGATATTCATAAACGTCAGGTTAATACTTAAAACCAATGGAATATAAATTATTATGCTCCGTTATGGGATAGCTTGCGCAAAAAGCTTACTTTTGGGCAAGCTCCCTAATTGAGAAAAATAATTACATGAAGTACATTCTTGCATTTGTAGCTTTGTTTAGTGTGTCACTAGGACAAGCTCAGACCGTAACGCCAGATGCTATCCAATTTTCAGGGTTAGTCGTAACAGGCGATGAAGACCACATCTTACCCGTTGCGTATGCCACTATTGCCGTTAAAGGCACCTCCAGAGGAACTTACGCAAATTACGCTGGGTTTTATTCTTTAGTAGTCCGACCGAATGAAGTCCTTATCTTTACCGCAATCGGTTTCGAGAATGTAGAATATACCGTCCCAGATACGATTATCGGTAATAAGTTCAATTACGTTCAGAACATGAAAGAAGAAGATGTTCTACTACCAGAAGCAGTAGTTTACCCTTGGCCTAGTAATAAATACTTGAAGCAAGAATTTTTGGCAATGGATGTAAGTAATGATCTAGATGTTCGAATTCAAGAGAACTTAATGCAAGAAACCCTTGCAAATTTACGAGTAGCTTTAGTTCGAGATGCGCATGAAAATGCCAGTTTTGCCCTAAGGCAAGAGACCGATAAGTTTTATTACCATGGTCAGCTTCCGCCAAATTATATGTCCATCTTCAATGCCAACGCTTGGATCAAGTTTTTCCAAGCTATCAAAAACGGAGACTTTAAGGACAAAAGGAAAAAGAAATGATCACTACAAATGACGTAGAGCCATAAAAAAGCCCCTCATTTGACATGAAGGGCTTTTTTTTGAAGAATTAATGGAACAATTATCCTAAAGGAATCTTAATCTCTTGTCCAGGAAAAATCTTGTTTGGATTGTCTAATATGTCCTTATTCGCTTCAAAAATCTCCTTATAACGCATAGCATCTCCATAATAATGCTTCGCTATTCTAGAAAGAGAATCCCCTTTCTTTATCGTATAAGTTTCAAACTTAGGAGCGGGGATATTGACTTCCAATCTGTCATTTACGCTGAATACACCGTCAACTCGATTAACAGCATTGACGATTGCTAAACGATCCGCTTCTGATGTTACAACACCCGATACCGTTGCGGTATTATTAAAGAAGTCAACACTTAAATTGCTAACATTTAAGCCTAATGCCGCTACCGTATTCTCCAGAACCATCAATTTCGAATTACGGATCATTTCATCCGCATTTGCATTTACATTTGGTTTTGGTGCAGCTGGTGTAGCTGGCTTACTTTTCTTTTTCAGGAAGTCAAATAGTCCCATTTTTTTAGTTTTAGGTGAAAGAAGAAAATGGGTTGACGTAAAAAATACGATTCTCCCCAATTACTAGCAGCAAATATAGTTGTTTTTATTATTTTTATCACGCATTAAACGTTGATTTTGTGTTTTTTACCGCTCAAATGAGATTAATTTGTGTTATTCTTGGGTGAAATTTTGAGGTAGGGGGCTAGGTATCAAAAGTTGGGAAGCCCAAAACCGTCTAATCTGTAAAACTAGTGCAACATTTTTGGGATAAGTTCGGTAAAACTACTATATTTGCGCTACTTTTGAGAAAGTGTACCGCACATTTTTATTATTAGCCAAATTTTGGCAACAGAATGGAATGGTTGGTCAGCACATTTTAGCCTTATTTTAATAGACTTTCATTTGAGCTTTTGAACAGCTCTTTAATTAAGTATGAAAATCTGATACTTCATTTTGGCAATGACTGACGTTCCCACAAAAAGTTTTAAACGAATGCAAACTAAAGGATTGTTCAAAGTACTATTGATTTTACTAACCGTTGTGTGCTTATATCAATATCTACTTATTTTCCCATCTAAGAAAGTTGAGAATAAAGCGCATGTATTTGCCACAGAAGCAAGTGCAAGCCTCACAGATGCGCATGAGAAAGAGGGAGCTTATAAAGCTGCTAGAAGTCAATTTTTAGATTCTGCTTCTACTGAAGTAGCATTTAGAATTCCGCTATTAAAAAGTTTTACCTACAATGAGTTAAAAGCTCAACAATTAAAACTAGGTTTGGACTTGAAAGGGGGGATGAGTGCAATTCTGCAAGTTGATTTAGGTAACTTTTTACTTGAGTTGTCTGAAGAAAATTTAGATAACCCAAATCCTGGATTTAAGAAAGCAATAGATGAAGCTCAAGTGGCAATGGCAAATGGAGGAGATTTCATCACGGCCTTTGGTTCAGCATACAAGAAACATTCGACAGGATTAAGTCTCGCAGATATTTTTAGTAGAAATGACCTTTTTAAAGAGGACATTAACTTCAAATCTACAGATGCTCAAGTGCTTGAGCTACTTAGAGCTAAATCGAAAGAAACAGTCAAGCAGACTTTTAGTCACTTAGGTAAACGGATTGATAAGTTAGGAGTGGTACAACCCAATATCTCTTTGGACGAAAGTCGTAACTTAATTATTGTAGAATTACCGGGTGTAGAAAATCCGGAGACCTTCCGGAAATATGTCCAAACTACTGCAAAGTTAGAATTTTGGAATACTTACCGTATTAGTGATCCGGGTCTTGTTCAAGCGTTTAGTGCAGCAGATGCAAAACTAAAAGAGTTATCAGGAACGGTTACAACCGCCACTCAAGATACGGTGTTTGAAATGGAATACACTTATGACGACTTAGGGAATATTAAGGATTCTACTAGAGTGGCAAAAGTTAATCCAGCTCAACAACAGGGTGGACCATTGTTTAAAAACTTAAGATTACAAGTCTTTCAAGATGGAGTTCCAGACTCACCAGTCATGGGGTATGCCAATAAAAATCAAAGAGAACATATCTTAGATATGCTTAATAAGCCAGAAGTGAAGAGTCTCTTTCCGCAAGATATTAGATTTCTTTGGGGACAATCTTCTTTAGAAGTTAAGGGGGAAAACATTGGCTTTCCGCTTTATGCCATTCAAGTACCCCCTAACGGAAAAGCGCCTCTTGAAGGGGATCACATTACTAGAGCAGGCGTTACAACAGACCCAACGACTAGTGAAGTGATGGTTTCTCTTGCCATGGATAATGAGGGATCAAGAGTTTGGGGCGAAATGACCCAAGCAGCATTTAATGCAGGTAAAAGAGAAATTGGGATTACACTTGATAATATGGTTGTTTCTTCGCCAAGCGTCCGTAATGGAGCGATATTAGGTGGGAATACTCAAATCTCGGGTAACTTCACTATCACAGAAGCAAAGGAATTGGCTAATATCCTTGAAGTGGGTAAATTGCCAGCAAAGGTAAATATCATTGAAGAACAATTAATTGGGCCTTCTCTTGGAGCAGATAACATTGCTAAAAGTTTTAACTCAGTAGCATTAGCCTTTATTTTATTGCTATTGTTTATGGTGGCGTATTATGCTTTTGGAGGTATAGTGTCCGTAGTTGCATTAATAGCGAACTTGTTCTTTATTTTTGGTGCTTTAGCATCTTATGGTACGGTATTAACAATGCCAGGGATTGCCGGTATTATCCTTACTTTGGGTATGGCGGTAGATGCAAACGTTATTATCTATGAACGAATACGAGAAGAACTGAGAGCAGGAAAAGATATTAAAACTGCTATTAAAGATGGTTTTAAGCATTCATATTCAGCGATTATCGATGCTAACGTTACCTCTTTATTGACGGCAATGGTTTTATCATACTTCGGCTTAGGGCCCATTAAAGGTTTTGCAGTCGTATTGATTATTGGTATCTTAAGCTCACTTTTGACAGCTCTAGTTTTAACAAAATTGATAATAGACTGGAGAGTAGAAAAAGGAAAAACGCCTTCGTTTAGTTATGGTTGGTCCGCTGATATCTTAACGAAAACCAATATTGATTGGATCGGTATCCGCAAATATGGATATATCATTTCATCGGTAGTCATTCTAATTGGAGCGGCCTTGTTCGTAACCAAAGGTTTTGATTTAGGAGTTGATTTTACAGGTGGATATTCATACAATGTTAAGTTTGATAATGCAGTTCAAGTAGATGCTGATGTGATTCGTACTCAATTGAAAAATCAATTTGAAACGGAGCCAACAGTAAAGGTCGTTAGTACAAATAACACCTTTAATATTGTCACTAAGTACATGATTAATAGCACAGATACTAGTGCCGTCACGATTGTTACAGACAAGCTTTACGAAGGGATTAATGCAATAGCAGGAGGTTCTTTAAATAAAGCTTCATTTAATGATGTGAGTTCAACTGGAACGAAGATTATTAGTTCTAGTAAGGTCGGCCCAACCATTGCAGATGATATTCGAGCAAGTTCATACAAATCGGCGATTGTTGCTTTGATTTTCATTTTCTTATACTTGTTTATTCGCTTCCGCAAATGGCAATTTAGTATGGGAGCAGTTATTGCACTATTTCATGATGTATTGGCGACCTTGAGTATGTTTTTGATATTCCAGCATGTGATGCCTTTTTCTATGGAAATAAACCAAGCATTTGTTGCGGCGATTTTAACGGTAATCGGTTACTCCGTAAATGACACGGTTGTAGTATATGACCGTATCAGAGAGTTTATTGCTGCCGGTCATGGTACAACCAAAAAGGAAGTATTTAATTTTGCGATTAACCGAACATTGAGTAGAACATTGATTACCTCTGTTACGACCTTGATAGTAATTTTAATCCTATTGGTTTTTGGTGGGGACAGCATTAAAGGTTTTGCATTTGCAATCATGTGGGGGATTATTTTTGGTACTTATTCTTCTATTTTCATTGCGTCAGCATCTGTATATGATTTGACGAAAGGATGGAATCCAATGGATAAAACAGCCGTGCAGACTACCTACGAAAAGAAAGGAGCTAAAAAACCTAAAAAGGCACCCGCAAAATAAAGTCTAATATTTCTGGACTTAAAAGCGACTCAATTTATTTTGGGTCGCTTTTTTTATTGGGATAACTATAATATCGTTCGCTGAAGTCCAGCCGTATTTGTACGCAAGTACCCTTAAAGTCTAATTTGCCTTGATTATAGGAACATTCTTTTGTCTAATAAGTAAAAAACACTTACCTTTGCACCGCTTTAACGGAATAGTGTGAATATACAAGATTTCTTGAATTTTGCTATTCTATTTATTTAACCATTTAAAAGAGGATTCTTTCAATGCTCGAAGAAGAAAAAAACACAGACAATCAAGACGATACAAACAAAGAAGTATCAGCCAATCTTGAAACAACATCCGCTACTGAAGAAACAGTAAGTAGTGTCGATGAAAATGCAGTCGTTACGACTGTAGAAGAAGTTACTGCCGCACCTGTAAATACTGAAATTTCAGTAGAAGAGGCCGCAGCGCTTAAGGAACAAAGAGAAACAGAAACGACTAAAACCTTAGAAACCTTAATAGAGGACAATTCTAAGTTTTTGGAAACCGCCCATGACGATTTTGATTGGGACGGAAAAGAATCTGATTTATCTGAATATTCAGAAACAGAACTAAAGTCTTTGACTACTGAATATGAAAACTATATTGTAGCCCTTGCAGAAAGCCAAATTGTAGATGGTAAAGTAAAGGAGATTAATGGTAGAGACGTAATCATTGATTTTGATTACAAAGCTGATGGTATCCTATCTATCTCTGAATTTAGAGATATGCCGGATCTTAAGGTTGGGGATCTAGTTCCCGTATATGTAGAAAGCCTTGAAGACAAAAGAGGTCAACTATCTCTTTCTAGAAGAAAAGCCAAAATCTTAAAAGCTTGGGATAGCTTGGTAGATTCATATGAAACAGGTGCAATTGTAAACGGTACGGTAGTTAGTAAAACTAAAGGTGGTTTGATTGTGGACTGTAGTGGTCTAGAAACATTCTTACCAGGTTCTCAAATTGACATCAGACCTATCGTTGATTATGATGCATACGTGGGTAAGACAATGGAATTTAGAGTAGTTAAGATTAATGAAGCAATCAAAAACGCTGTTGTATCGCACAAAGCACTTATTGAAAGTGACCTTGCGGAACAAAGAGATAAGATCGTAGCGACACTAGAAAGAGGACAAGTACTAGAAGGTGTGGTCAAGAACATCACCGATTTCGGTGCATTTATGGACTTAGGAGGTGTTGACGGTTTACTTTATATCACAGATATTTCTTGGGGTAGAATTAAGCACCCAAGTGAAGTGCTAGAGTTGAATCAGAAGTTGAATGTTGTTGTATTAGACTTCAATGAAGACAAGAAGCGAATCTCTCTAAGTTTGAAGCAATTACTACCACATCCATGGGAGGTGTTAGATGAAAAAATTGTCGAAGGTTCTACGATCAAAGGTAAAGTAGTGAATATTGAAGACTACGGTGCTTTCTTGGAAGTAATTCCTGGCGTAGAAGGATTGGTTCACGTAAGTGAAGTAACTTGGAGCAACCAACCGGTTAATGCTAAGGAATACTTTACATTAGGTGAGTCTTACGATGCTAAGGTCGTAACAGTTGATAGAGAAGATAAGAAGATGTCCTTGAGCATCAAGCAATTATCTGAAGATCCTTGGAACACAATAGAAAATAAATTTGCAACGGGTACGAAGCATACAGGAGTGGTGAAGAATTTAACTCCTTATGGTGTATTTGTTGAGTTAGATGAAGGTATTGGCGGAATGATTCACATTTCAGACCTTAGTTGGTTGAAGCGTTTCTCACACCCATCTGAATTTACGAAAGTAGGTCAAGATATTGATATCCAAATCTTGGAAATTGATAAAGCGAATAGAAAGCTTTCTCTAGGGCATAAGCAATTAGAAGAAAACCCATGGGATACATTTGAGAATGTATTCCCAGTTGGCTCTTTCCATGAAGGTACTTTGGTTAGAAAAGATGAAAAAGGAGCAATCGTTCAATTGCAATATGGATTGGAAGCATTCGCACCACTAAAGCATGTTAAAAAAGAGAATGGTAGCATGGCTGAAGTGAATGATGTATTGACTTTCAAAGTACTAGAATTCAATAGAGACGATAAGCGTATTTTGATTTCTCATACTAGATACTTAGATGCAATCAAACGGGAAGCTGGTGAGATAGTTGAAAACGAAAAACGGGAAGAGAAAGCAACGACTCGTAAGTTTGTGAAAAAACAAGCCGCTAGTAATGAAGTCACTACTTTGGGCGAAATTGCAGGTTTTGGAGATTTGAAAAAGCAATTAGAGGCTGAAGCCAAGAAAGCAGAACCTGTAGTCAAGAAGGTAGAAGCTGAAGTGAAGAAAGTGGAACCTGTCGTAAAGAAGGTAGAAGCTGAAGTGAAAAAAGCAGAACCTGTTGTAAAGAAGGTAGAAGCTGTGAAGAAAGTGGAACCTGTTGTCACTCGTGTCGAATCTACAGAAGAGTCAAAACCTGCTGTAGTTAGAAGAGTGGTCAGAAGGGTAGAGGAAGCCACTGCAGCTGATGATTTGAAGAAGATTGAAGGCATTGGGCCGAAGATTGAAGAAGTCATCAATAAAGCAGGAGTCACGACTTACAAGCAGTTATCAGAAACGAAGCCTGAGACCATTAAGGAATGGTTAAAAGAAGCAGGTGGAAGATTTGCTGCGCACAACCCAGGTACTTGGCCTAAGCAAGCAGAAATGGCTGCAGAAGGTAAATGGGATGAACTCAAGAAGTGGCAAGATGAGTTAGATGGTGGTAAGTAAGCCATTAATTTAGTGCTAAAATATTATGGGGTCAAAGCGAAAGCTTTGACCCCATTTTTTGGATGTACACAGTTTCCTAATTTCTTTAATGGCTTCTTCTATATTAATATTTACATGGTCCGGTGCCGTATCATGCATGGTCCCTTTTGACTTTTGTCCATGGTTTCTTGGGGCTATCGAACTAACCTATTAGTAGGAAAAAGGAATTGGCAATAAGAAAAGTTGAAGATGAATTTGACCGCTGTCAGCTGGATATAATGGAGCAAGCTATTCACAAAATTTCGAATACAGTTATTAGAGAATTGAATTATTTGTTTTCTAACATGGATTGAGTATTTTGAATAAAACTTTGTCTTTTGTTTGGTATGTCAGGATTTTAGGTTTATATTGTGATTACTCTCCGTAATAGTTTAAATAGTTTATTTATGTTCAAGTCAAGTCAAGTCAAGTCAAGTCAATATTCTTCTTTTAGTATTTGTTCTTCTTCCATCCTTCCTTTTTGCGCAAAAAAGCAGTTTTGATATTGTTACTGGGAAGACAAGTAAGCAATCTTCGGTAGAAAACGGGAAGACAGCAAATTTAGCAAATGATGGTATTAATGCTACTTTTAGTAGGACTTATTCAGAGCATAATCCATGGTGGGAGGTTGATTTAGGAGGATATTTCAAATTAAGTTCGATCGAAATAAATATACCTAAAAACTTAGGGGCAGGAAATTTCAATGTTTATATCTCCGAAACACCATTTGTAGATAATGAAGGTATTCCTAAACAAAGTGAAACTACTGATGTAGTAGAAATTACACCCAATACTAAATTTACTTTTAAAGAATACGGAAGATTTTTTAAATCTGGGAGGTACCTACGTATTTCAAAACCTGGATATAGTGTATTGGTAATTAGTGACGTTACGATATTTGGAACTTGGAGCGAACATTGTGGTAACGGAAAGGATGACGATGGTGATGGTGATACTGACTGTGAAGATTCCGATTGCGTTGGAAATATATTTAACGTTAACGTCGTTAAAGAACCTACATGTAATATTTGTGACGACGGTATAATTTCTGTTCAAATGTTTGGATTATTAAATAACGGTGAGATAAGTTTTGATAATGGAGTTTCATTTATTCCTATGAATCAGTCATTTATGGAGTTTGATGGGTTTCTTCCTGGAGATTATGATATCATTGCCAGAAATCGGTGGTATGGATGCTTGTCTTCTTGGAAGGGGAATTCTGTTACTTTAGCTGCACCTGTTGGACAACCACTAGGTTCATGTGAAAATGGTGATATAGAAAGTGGAGATTTTTCTGGATGGGTTTGTTCTACAAGTTCTTGGACTAAAGATCCTAATGAGCCAAATTATAATTTTCCTATTTCACCTTTTATAGATCCCTTTGTTGAGGGTATAGTAGATAATAGACATAGGGTAGTGAGTAGTGGTATTGATCCCTATGCACCATTAATTCATTTCCCATTTTCTGGTAGTTATAGTTTATTATTAGGCAACTCTAACACTGGTTTTGAAATTGATAGGATAGCGTATAAGTTTATTGTGGACTCGAAAAATAAAGACTTTACATTTAATTACGCTTTAGTGCTACAGGATCCAGAAGGTCATATTTCTGATGATGGTGTTGATGCAAGACCATTTTTTGAATATTCTTTTTATTATATAGAGAATGGTGCTAAAGTTCAAATTCCTAATGGAACCTTTAAAGTAGTATCTGACGCGAATGATCCATATTGGTCTATAGGAAATGATGTTGTTTATAAAGGATGGTCTTGCGAAACTATTGATTTGTCCTCCTATATTGGAAAGGAAATAACATTAGAGTTTACTGTAGCAGATTGTGGGTTGAGAGATCATTTTGGTTATGCTTATATTGATGGGTTGTGCGTGTCACCTGAAGATAATAAACCCGTTCCTAGCTTGGAGCTAAATGAAATTGTTTGTGACAATCAAGAAGTATTTGCAGACGCGACTAAAAGCTTTAGCTTTAACAAGTACGAGATAGAAGTCTGTAGAATTGATGGTGGAAATGAAGTAGAGTGTAAAAAACAGATTACTTTTGCTAGCTTTATTCCAGTAATAAATGTAGGGGATTTTTTGGAAGCTAATTCTTCCGAACTTGTTTGTGAAAATATGTATATTGTAAAACTTACACTGTATAATGACTGCTCTGAATCAGTAGGAATTGCAAGGCAATTTAAATATGTGTGTGGAGGTAGTACAATATCATATCCTGATTTTGTCAATTGCACATTGAGCAACAACCCTAGCATTGATGTGAAAATTCCTTCAGACAATGATTGTTTGAATTGTACTTTTAGTTGGGAACCTGCAGGTTATTTAGATGATGCAACTCTTGAAGAACCAACGATCCAAGGTACTTTGATTACAAATGCGGTGGGTCGAGAATATTCGGTTGTGGCTACAAATAGTTTGGGATGCGAATACGAAGATAAACTAACTGTTTTTAATTTGCCTGAAATTGTATTTATTTCGCCCAAGGAAGTCGTTGAATGCGATAAAAACCTTGATCTTAGAGTTAAGATAGTTTTTGATCGTTGGATTGATAATCCAGAAAATATAATAAACATAAGTTTTTATGATTTAAAAGGGAATAAAAACGTAGAGGGTCAAAGAGTTTCAAGTTCTCCAGACCGTAGAACTTTTACCTATAAATTAATGTTGGACGCTAGTGTGGAACAATCATTGGAAGTAACAGTAAATTGGAACCAAAGTTTTGTTGATGCTAATGTGCATATTGGTAATAACTGTTCTGTTAAAAGAGAAATAGATTTAGAATCTCTTCCAGCAACTTGGACTTATTCAGATTTAGAATTGTTTTATAAAGATACTTACGATGACTATTACGATGTTTCGGATGAAAATGGAAAGATTCAAGTAGAAAATATTTTTAATCCTACGCTAAATGTTCCGAAATTTCCCGCAGTAAGGACTTTCGAACCATTTTCGCTACATTCAGGAGTTACATGGGCAAAGCTATCAATTTGGGAGGAAGTGGGAGGTCTACTTTTTCAAAAAGAAGTTGAATATACAGAGCAAAAAGCTGCAGGTTTGTTAGTAAATGGTCAGCTAAACCTAATGGAATTAGCATGGGATGGCTCTTACAATGGATATAATGCAGAGATAGGTGTTTATGTTTGGGTTCTAGAGCTAAGAAATTGCCAGTTTCCAGAGGGACAGGAGAAGATTTTTTCTGGAGATGTAACTTTGATTAAATAAAAAAAATGAAAAATTCTTACTTTTATTTCTTTGCTGTTTGTTTATGCTTACTTGGTTGTAAAGAAGAAATAAAAACAAGATCGACGCTTGATTATTGCTTACCAGCAAACCTGCAAAATGGTGTTATTGCTTTTTATCCGTTTACAACAGGAAGGTATAGGGATGAATCAGGAAATCAAAATAACCTTTTAGAGAATTCGTTTGTTTTAGGTGATGTTGGAAGGGGAGGTATTGAAGATTGTGCTTTTACATTTGATAATAGGTTGTGGGCGGATGCTTATTTAAAAGCAGATAATTCCTCTTTCCTTAATGGTAATGCCTCTTTCTCTATATCCTTCTGGTATAAATTTATAGATTCTATTTATTATGATAACCAAACCCTTGTAAGAAGAGGAAATGTTGATTATAATTGTATACCGAGAACTGGGGAATGGTCTGTAGGTATTACAGATGGAAGAGCAATCTATTTTGCTCATGACAATAGGGTTACTGGATTCCACGCATCGCCAGTTCCTGAGGATTATTACGCCTATTCTTCAACTCACTGGATGCATTTAGTTGTTGTAAAGGACAACGAACAGTTTCTTATTTACACAGATGGTTCTTTATCGGATTCAACTAGTGGACTTGCTAACTGCACAGATCCGCACTTAGCTGAAGATGTTGGCGACTTGTTTATAGGCGAGGGATTTAATGGTAGTATGGATGACGTTATTTTTTATAATAGAGCCATTCCGGCAGACCAAGTATGGGATTTGTTTAATGTTTCACCCTGTTGCAGATAAAACTAAAAAGTATGAAAAAGATTATTTTTGTTTTCTTATTGTTCATTAGTTGTATTGCACACTCTACTGCTCAATCGGAGCAGCATATTATGATCTCTGGAAATCCATTTTTCTCTAAAAGCTTCCACAACTTGCGTTCGAAGCCTCAGGAAAAAAAGGATTCAATTAGCTACGAATCCAAAATAGGCTTTACCATAAAAGCCGAGTACCAATTCTATTTGTTTGAACGGGGGCAGCTCTCAATAGGAATAAGTTATTCAAATTGGCGAGCAAAAAGGAAGAATAACTACCAATGGGGAAACCAACATGATGGGATGGGAGGATTTGCACCTGTGCCTTCACCCGATTTTTTTATAGACAGTTATACCGAATTAGGACTGCCTATTGCCTTACGTTTGTACACTGAAGGACAGCGGTTAAAGTATTTTGTAAAGGCTGGTATAACGCCAACTATTGGTCAAGTAAAAACGGATGATATATTTAGTCATGAAGAGATGTTGGTCACAAATGTAAAATGGGACTTTGCTGTGGGGATAGAATATCAATTGTCCGACAGAACAACCGGTTATTTAGCACCAAATATCCACTCATATTTATTGACGGATAAAAATTGGGCTTTTCGTAATGCCTTTATGCGTGCAGGAATCGGTTTGGAGGTGGGGATGCGTATTAGGTTATTTGAAAATTAGAATCACTGAGTTTACTCCAAAAACTCATCAATACCGTGCGGAAAGCAGAATTTTGTTCTATGCTTGATTACCCATGGTGGGGTTCTTTAAAAAATCAACAAAATACATTTTGCGTCAGGCTAGTAATCAGGACGAGTGAATAAATGCTCTACGTTATGAAAGAAAACCCAAATGCTGAATAGTTACCTTTTGGCAATATTTGCACTTACTCAACTAGCTAATAATACTCAGGCATCACTGTCTCGTAAAATCCAAATCTCATCCAAAATAATTTTATGGGAATTGCCAGTTCTCAGAGTGGATTCAAAATTCACCTTTCGGTCCTTTTTGGCATATATACCTACAAGAAAGACGTTCAAAACGGGCGGTGCTTAGGGAGAGGAAAAAGCTCTTCAAAAAATATTTACATTATTTATCAATAAAGCTTGTGTGGTAAAATAAAAGGTTCTATCTTTGCAATCCCTTAGCGAACGAGCTAAGTGGAACAAGAAAAAAGTTCATTGACAGAGGAAGAAAAAGAAAAGGCCCGAAATAATAATATTTCAACTATGAAGAGTTTGA
>JAJRQS010000357.1 GCA_024280135.1 Bacteroidota bacterium
TAGAGCATAAAATAACGATTCTGGCAGGTACTAATTATTACGAAAGTGAAGTAACAATAGAAGGACTAAAAGGAAAAGAAAAACTCGTTACTGGGATTGTTAATTTACATAGTTCCCAACTACATCTTCTTAAAAATGAAGAGGAAGGAAGCTTTATAATTGCCACGCATGACAAGCAATCTGAAAATGGTGCGATGCTTGGAATGGCAATTTCTATTCCTAAAAGAGCCTATCATTTCAAACAAGAACTACCCAAAGAAGATGCTGATATCACAAATACTTACGCTATCTTTTTAAAGATATTTAATAACCGACCCGTTAAGTTTAAATTTACAGCTGCTTGGGCCACACAAAATGAGAAAATGGCAGATGAAAAGTATTTTTTGGAATCTTTAACTAAATAAGTTATGCGTTTCTTCTTTCTATTATTTTTTACTTTCCTTACACAAGTTGTTATCGCTCAATTTAGTGTTGCCAAAATTTTCTCCAGTAATATGATATTGCAACGAGATGTGGACATTCCCATTTGGGGTTGGGGAAAAAACGGAACAAAGGTCTCTGTCAAATACCAAGCACAGCCATTTAGCACAACTATTAAGGAAGGAAAATGGGAAATATTATTGCCTAAAAAATCCCAAGGCAGTGATTACCAAATAAATATAAGCACTCCAGATACAAGCATCATTTTCAAAAACATTGCCCTAGGGGATGTTTGGCTCTGTGCTGGACAATCCAATATGGAATGGATGGTCGAAAAATCCATTAACGCTACAAAAGAAATCCAAAACGCAAACTATCCTAATATTCGTTTCTTTGAAGTGCCGCACAAAATTGCACATCGACCCGTCAAAGATATTGAAGAAGGTACTTGGCTAGTTTGCGACACGAATGCAGTCAGGCAGTTTTCGGGTGTTGGGTATTTTTTTGGCAGAAAAATTCATAATGAAACACAAACCCCAATTGGATTATTAAGTGATAATTATGGCGGTACTGTTGTCGAAGCTTGGATGAGTCCGAATGCATTTGAAGGAATGCCCAATTTTCAAAAACAAATTACGAAACTAGCCACTACCGATTTAGACAAAATAAAGAAAGAGGGGAAGACTAAATTTGATAAGTGGGTTCGGTTGTTTGAAACTGAAGATAAGGGGTTTGATAAATGGCAAAACACGACCTATACCGGATGGGATGAGATCGAGTTACCCTCCATTTGGGAGACAAATAGTCAAAAGCAATATGCAGCTTTGGATGGAGTTGTCTGGTTTCAAAAAGAGATAAACCTAACTCAATCGGAAGCTAATGAACCTGCACTCCTGTCTTTAGGACCCATTGATGACAGTGATATTACATGGATAAATGGAGTTAAAGTGGGCGAAATGCATAATCGCTATAATAAGGATAGAAAATATAAAATAAGAAAAGGAGTCCTCAAAGAAGGTAAAAACAGCATTGTCATCCGAGTAGAAGACTACATCGGTGGAGGTGGCATCTATGGCTCCCCAAGCAAACTCTTTCTAAAAATGGGTACCATTAAAAAATCATTAGTTGGCACTTGGAATTTGAAAATTGGCTATGCAGTTGACAGGGCAAAACCAATGCCAATGGGTGCAAAATTTGGACCCAACTCCTTCGCTACTCTTTTATACAATGGCATGATTGCCCCTATCCAAAAATTTCCAATCAAAGGTGTTATTTGGTACCAAGGAGAATCAAATGCATATCGTGCTTATGAGTACAAGTCATTGTTTCTCAATTGGATACGTGACTGGCGTAGGCTATGGAAGAATGATAAAATGCCAATACTTTGGGTTCAATTAGCCAACTATCAACAGCCTCAAACAACACCTGAAGAAGATCAATGGGCAGAATTAAGAGAGGCTCAAATGGAAGCCTTAAGTGAGCCTAATACAGCAATGATTACAGCTATTGACTTGGGCTCGGCAAAAACCATTCATCCACTTAACAAACAAGATGTAGGGGGGCGTTTGGCGCAAGCAGCCTTAAAAGAAGTCTATGGGCAACCCGTTTCATATAAAAGTCCACGTTACCTTTCGGCAAAAAAGAAACGGAACTGTATTGATATTACTTTCACGGATGTATCAGATGGACTACATCCAGAAAGTAAGTTTGGCTATGTTAAAGGTTTTCGGATTGCAGGAAAAGATAAAAAGTTTTATTGGGCAAAAGCTAAAATCATTGCACCAAATAAAATTCGAGTATTTGCACCTAAAGGAATGCACCCTATTTCTGTTCGCTATGCTTGGGAGATAAACCCAGATCCAGCGAACATTTACAATTCTGAACATTTACCCCTTTTACCTTTTCGAACAGATAGCTGGAAGCTTTCCACACAGGGAATCATTCGAGAATAAAATAATACTATGCAAAAATTTAGTCTTCTAGTTCTGGTTTTAATTTTGTCCTTTGGCTCTGGTTGCAAGCAAGATGAAGTTTCAACCAAAAGCACTACTTCAAAAATAGAAGAAAAGTCTCCTGAAATTATTCAATCGGCAATAGGGGACCAGGAAATAATACTAGGAAGTTATATCAATGCTTATTTTGTTACTCCGAACCCAGCCCATACGGCTATTCAGTTTACTGAGAAAAAAAAGTCGGCTTGTATGCAAGCTTTTTTACAAAAAAAGGGAATTAGCAATTTAATCCTTGCACCCACACAAAGCACTGATAAACAGTTTATTACAGAGATTTTAACGAAAGATGAGTGGGGTTCCAAAAGTATCAAATTTACGACAAAAATAGTAGCACCCAAAGGAGATATTTACTATGCCAAACCAAAAGAAGCGATAATAAAAAATAGTAACCACTTATTTGAGTCAATCACTTCCATTCTCAATAAAACTAAAAGCTCGACGCACGCAACGATATTTCTAGCTTCAGGAAGTTACAATAGTTTAGCGTTAAAGAATGTAGAGAATATTACCCTAATACCTATGTTAGAAGCTGCCCCAATTTTTCAAAACATCAAGATAACGAACTCCCAAAACATCACTCTACAAGGTCTCACGGTTTCGTCAACTAATCCGCTAGGAAAGAAAAGTTATTACATTAAAATTGATTCTAGTTCTTCTAAAATTAGTATTAAAAATTGTCTAATACAAGCGGCCAATAAAACAGAATCCTGGGAGCCAGAGGATTGGGCAAGGAAGGCCTCTAATGGAATTTATTCTTTGGGTAATAATTGCCATTTCGAGCATAATCTTATACGCAATATCCACCATGGTTTAGAAACCAAAGGAAATTCTAATATTGTAAATAATAATATCATTGTTCGTTTTGCAGGTGATGCAATTCGCAATACTGGAGATGATAATATATTTGATTCTAATTATTTAGCAGATGCGTTAGTAGATGACTACTCAGCTAAAGACGGAAATCATGATGATTTGTTTCAATCTTGGACTTTTGAAGCACCTATTAAGCATATTACTATCAAAAATAATATTGCTATTAGTTGTACGGATACAACTATGCATTTACCCTCTAAAGTAGTTCAAGGAATTGCCTGCTTCGATGGATTTGAAGAAAATTGGCTCATTGAAAATAATCTTGTCATTCTTGAGCATCCACATGGTATTGCGCTTTTTGGTGCAAACCAATGTCAAATTAAAAACAATAGAATAATACCGAGTCCGTTTAATCAATACGAAGGGGAATGGGAATCAAAACCCTGGATTATGATCGCCGATCATAAAGACGGTCGGCCAAGCCTTAACAACCTAATAACCAACAACTTAGTCAGTGTTTTAAAAATTACAGATTCATTAGCGCTCTCCCAAAACAACAGGCTAATTGACCCCAACCCAATAATTACATTCCCTCATTTCCAGCAATGGATTTTTACACAAAAATAAGCTTATGAAAGCCCTCCAACTATTACTCATTTTTTGTTTGAATATAACTTTTGCGCAAGCCCAAGAAACCTTTCCTATTTCTCCAATCGGCCCCCAACGAGTTTTTGTTGGAGCAAAAATTACGGTAACGCTATCTGCAGTAAATAATAATTTAGCAAATATTTCTTTGCAAAGTATTGACTTACCCTCATTTGGTCATTTCCAAGATTTAGGGAAAGGATTCGGGAAGTTTACGTTTGAACCAAACCCTGCAGATATTGGCACATATTTGGTCACTTTACAAGCTAATGCAAGTACACTTTCTAAGACTACATTTCAATTGGTCGTAGAAGATTTACCTAACGGAAATCAATATTATGTAGATCCCATTAATGGAAATAATAATAACCCAGGAACTTCTGCTGCACCCTGGAAAACATTGAAAGAAGTTTTTGAAACAGGAAAGAATATTAAAGAAAATGATGTCTTATTTTTAAGAACTGGCAACCATAAAGACCCTGTTGTCAATCAACTCGAAACAGGTAAAACATATATCCTTGCAGAAAAAGGTGCTTCTCCAATGTTTGAAAAATTAAATTTTTATCTAGCTAAAAACTGGGTTCTTTCAGGTGTCCAAATTTCCCCTGAAGCAAATAATACAACTAGTAAAGGTAATTATGTGCGAATACAGCCGAATTGCAGTAATATTACAATTGAGAATTGTGAGATTTTTGGTACTTCTGATGTCATGAATTGGACGACTGTGCAGGATTGGTATGACCATGCTGGTGATGGTATTTTGATTGAAGGGCTGGATTGTACCATCCGTAACAATTATATTCACAATATTTATTTTGGGCTAACGGCAAAAGGAAGTGGGCATGAAGTCACTTTCAATCTGATGGATAATTATGGAGCGGATGGATTTAGAGGATTAGGAAATAATTGTAAATACCTATATAATCGCATACAAAATGCATTAGTGGATGATTATGCCACGGGTAATCATGATGATGGCTTTCAAAGTTGGGCGAGCAATGGACCTGTTAAAGATGTTGTTTTAAAAGGTAACCAAATATTTAGCCATACGGATCCTTCTCTTCCTCTTAAAACATCCATTCTACAAGGTTTGGTTAATTTTGATGGCTTTTCAGAAAATTGGGTAGTCGAGGATAATTTGATTGCAATTGACCATCCACATGGTTTGACACTGCTAGGTGCAAAAATTGCAAAGTTGTAAATAATACTGTGATTAAAAACCCTTTAGACCTTTTTCAATATGGAAATCCACCATGGATTAGAATAGGAGCTCATAAGAATGGGGCAAAGAGCACCGGTAATTTGAATCGCAATAATTTGATGGCTTTTAATTATGAAGAGGGAAATCCTGGTAGTTTTGATCATAATTTAATTGCCAATAACACTGAGCATTTTGTCAACTATGCAGCATGGAACTTTCACCCTAAAGCACTTTCTGCGCCTATCAATGGAGGAACGAAGGAGGATGGCTCTACGCTAGACAATGCTCAACAGATTAGAGAAGATAGTTTTCCAGATATTGGTTGCTATGAATACTTAGCTAGTAATTATGATTTCCAATCACCTAATCCTATTAGTGACTTAACTGAGATTGGTAAGACTTCTTCAACCATACAATTCCAATGGACTACGCCCAATGATAATTTTAAAATTAAAAATTATTACTTTTTAGTTGATGACCAAAAGATCAAAACAGACTCAAATAAAGTAATCATAAAAGGACTCACACCAAATCAAACTCATCAAATTAATTATTACTCCGAAGATTTAGCTGGTAATTTCTCAACCATAAATAGTATTGAAACAACACAAACACAACCTAAAGAAGATACGCTAATGCTTTCCATTCCAGTTAGTCCAACTGACCAAATGATTCAGGACACTAAGGATCAAAAATGGGTAGGGTTATCCAAACATGCTGTTGGTGGTTATACTTTTCATTTTGATGCTTCAGCTGTATTGCCTTTCAAGTTACCGACTATTCCAAGTGGCTATTTTGTTAAGGAGGCTAAGTTAACCGTTAATTTAGAACGAGTTGTCAATAACCCAAAAGGATTTGCAGACCTATATGCTATCGCCGTCAGACAAAATCCAACTGTTAGTTCAACAGACCACTGGCAAGGAACTTATGGCAATCAGAGTTTTGGCGTTCCGATACAGGAAGCTTATCTTAATAAAGAAATAGCTCTTGGCAAGACAACTTCAAATGCTGAAGCTTCTTTAGCCTTAAGCCAATTTATCACGGATAATTATTCGCCAATACCTTCTTACCTTTTCTTGCGCATTAATTCCGACCAAGAAAATGAATCAAATTATCGATTCTATGAATTTTCGTCTGGCGATCACTCTAATACCTATTGGCGACCTACACTTGACTTAGTTTTGGTAAAACCTGTAGGGCTCACCCAAATAGAAACAAAAGATATTTCTATTTACCCAAACCCTTCTTCTATCAAAGA
>JAJRQS010000358.1 GCA_024280135.1 Bacteroidota bacterium
GGAAACGTTCTTTCGGCACTGAGGGACTTCAAATACTCAATTTCATCCTGATCAACGTCATGAAAAGATTCATTTTTTTTTGTTACTTCTCCTTCCAGCAATAACTGTTGTATGATTTGGCTTGCCCTTTCAGCATCTTGAGTACTTACATAAATAGTCGGCCCAAAATTCGGTAAAGGGTATATCGAGGAAGTACCAGATTCACCTTCAAAGGCATTGATACCTGCATCAGCCAAAGCATTTAAAATAACACTTGCTTCTACCCCATTTTGACATCTATATACTATTTTCATTCTATTCCATTTGGTAAACAAGAAGCATCTGGGTCAGCAGGATCTATTATGGGACTCCACATCCCACCCATTTCTAGCCCTCTAAAAATAAAAAGCATCGCCATCACGAGCAGTAAGATTGGGATATACTTCCTTGCTTGAAACTGAAATTTTTGCCCAGCAGTTTTCATAAACACAGGGATAAAAGTCAACATTGGGAAAGTACCCAATCCAAAAAAAGCCATAAAAACCATTCCTTCTTTAGGTCCGGCAGTTGTCAATGCACCTGCTATTGCCATATAAACCAAACCACAGGGTAGTAAACCATTGGCTAACCCTACTAAAAAAGAGCTGCCAATAGCGGGTTTATCATCGGGATGATTTTTTGCTGCAAAGCGCATCACTCGACCTATCAATTTATGTACCTTTCGGTAAAAGGGTAATTTTCCGATCCAACCTTCTACATTTAGTGAAAACAAAAATATGAATATCAAGGAGATACCTGTTGCAATAGAAAAGTAATTTTGCATTCCTGTTAGGTCTAGACCTTTTGCAAAAAAACCAACGACCAAACCTATCGCCACATAGGTAATGGTTCGACCCAGATTGTAAAAGGTCAAAGCAAAAAAAGAAGTAATTTTATACTTGGGTGTAATCGGAATGGTCAAAGCTATGGGCGAACACATTCCAGCACAATGCAAACTGCCCGTTAGTCCAATCAAAAAAGCTGCCCACCAAATCATACTATTTCAGATTAACAGTCCGTTGGTATTCATAAGCTTTATCTGCACTTTTCCACTTAATCTTGGCTACCCATTCACCCCGCTTTAGGTTTTTAGTTGGAATGCGAATCATCTCACCCGTACCTACCTCAAAATCAAAAGTTTTATCTAATTTAAAATCAGAAGGCCTAAACATATGCACTTCGCCTTTAGCAGATTCCTCTGTTGGTAATTTAATTAATAATTCTGCTGATTCATTTTGCAAGTCAACTTTTTTATCGAGCTTCAAAAGATTTGATTGCGCATCAATATTCTCCTGATAAGAAACGCCTTCTTGATAATAATCGGGTCTGACTAGATTTACGCCTTTCCTAGCCGTTACGACTACGGCACTTATCATCCCCAACATAAAGACAATATAAACAATGGCAATTGAAACACCCCAATTTAATTTTTTCATAGCTTTCGTTTTTAGCTAAAAGTTAAACATCCATGAACTTGATAAGCCTTACTTATCTGGCCCCACAAAGTTAATATCCACTTCTTCTAGCTGCTTTCCATCTACAAACACACCAACCTTCACCATTGTTGAGTGACCATGGATATCTTTTTCGTCAAGTGTTAAGAAGACAGAACCTTCTACTCTTCCTTTTGGCTCTACAACAAACTTTTGAACACCAATAAAATCCAATTTTCCATCCACATCCAAGAGTTTTATTTCTACTGGAATGGTTTTTCTTGTTTTATTAATTAATTGGTACGTATAGAAATTCTTACCGTGCTGTTCATCCACTTTCATATAGACACTACCTCTTGTCCGTTGGATAAATAATTTTACGGAAGTACGGCTCGTCAGGAGATAACCCAAAAAGCCCAATAATGCGACCATTACAACTGTATAAGCGATGGTTCTGACATTAAAAATAGTCGTCTCTTTTTTACTCACAATGCTATTGTAGGAGGCATACCTGATTAAACCTTGTGGTCTGCCTACTTTTTCCATAATACTGTCACAAGCATCCATACAGAGCGTACAGTTGATACATTCTAGTTGTGTACCATTTCTGATATCAATCCCTGTTGGACAAACTTTCACACAAAGGTCACAATCCACACAATCCCCTAACACCTCCTCTCCTACAAACGAAGCAGTAGTCACACCTACATCCGCTAAAGCTACATCTGCCTTCTTCTTTTTCTTCTTTTTGGCTTTCCCCCTTGGCTCTCCTCTTTCAAAGTCATAAGAGACAGTGATAGAGTTTTTATCTAGAAATACACCCTGTAACCGTCCATAAGGACAAATAGTGGTACATACTTGATCTCTTAGATTTGCAAAAACCATAAAGAAAATAAAGGAAAATACCAGTATTGCGATAAAACCACCTATATGCTGCCCAAGAGGTTCTGTTATAATTTTTATTACTTGGTCAGAGCCGATAATGTACATCAAGAAAAAGTTAGCAATCACAAAAGCGACCAAGTAGAAAAGAGTCCATTTTAGTCCTTTCTTCCACTTTTTTTCATTCGTCCAGCCTTTCTTGTCCAGCCTACGGGACTTATTGGCATCCCCCTCTACCCAATATTCAATTCTTCTAAAAATATGCTCCATGAATATGGTCTGAGGGCACAGCCAACCACAAAAAAATCGACCATAAATTACTGTAAACAAAAGTATAAATACAATACCCGTCAACATAAAAACGGCAAACAAGAAAGTATCCTGTACGGTAAAAGGAAACCCCATGACAATAAACTCCTTCTTCAAAATATTAAAAAGCAACAGTGGCTCTCCCTTTATTCTAATAAAAGGGCCTGCAAAAAATAATAATAACAAAAGAACTGCTACTATGGTCCGACGCCAATAGTATTTACCTTTTTGTTGTTTAGGATATACCCAAATACGTTTACCAGACTCTGATACTGTCGCTAGATGGTCTCTGTATTCTTCTGAAGAGTTTTGTGGGTTTTGTTGGTCTGCCATGATATAGCGTTTTAAAAAAGCCAATAGTTTAAAAACAAAAATAGGTGAGAAAGTACTTAAAAAAAAGGACTATGCTCACCTATTTTAAAATAGAATAGTATCAATTCTATTATTCCGGTTTGTAAAGTTCTCCTTCTGAATCTTTTGGATTTGCCGGAGTTGTACCCTGAAATTTTACTAGGACATAACTAGCAACTTGCTGCATTTCCTTTCCAGAAAGTTCTGTTTTCCATGCCACCATACCTTTACCAGGTCTCCCTCCATTTTTGACTACATTGAAGACGTTCTTAATGCCCCCACCATGAATCCAATATTCATCTGTCAAATTAGGTCCTACAAGACCGCCCCCATCAGCTAAATGACAAGCAACACACTTCGTTTCAAAAGTAGCTTTACCCGCAGCTAGACTAGCATCATCCTTTAACAATTCTACATTATTCTCTGTAATGCTACCTCCATGAGCCTTCACATAGGCATCCACTTCAGCTTGTCCAAGCGCCATTTCTTCTTGATATTGCTTATCTGAACTCCAATCAGTCAGTACATGATAATAAGCAAAATAAATCACCCCGAAAATGGATGTAATCCAAAACAGTCCCACCCACCAAGGTGGAAGCTTGTTGTTTAATTCTTGAATACCGTCATATTCGTGATCTAAAAGCAGATCCTTTTCATCATCAAATACGTCCAAACCTTTTGAAAAATCTGAACCCGAAAATCCTTCATCCGGACTTGGTGAAGAAAAGCCTTCGCTATTACCCGTAGAACGAAGAACCGCATCATTACCAGTTGATGCTGAAGTCGTTGAAGACCTTGTCGGTGTAGCATGCGAAACTGCCTCATTCAACTGCTTCAATGCAGCCCCAGACCGAATCAGTGCGTAAACACCAAATAAAATCGTTACAAATCCGATAGCCGTCAAGGCATATAAGAAGGTGGAACTAGTTCCGTCTGCGCCAAAGGCAAGTGCAGGAACTAGGAACGATAGTAACGAGAAAAAAACTTTATTATTCGTCATGTTTTTAGTTTTTACTTCTTTGTTTCTATTATGTCATCATCTTCTAAAGGCAAATTGGACATATAATCCACATCACTTTTCTTCTTCGTAATAGCCATTACTACCGCAATGACAAACACTGTGAAAAAAATTAGTGTGGAGAGAATTCCCGCCCATTCTGTATTATCAAAAAGTCCTTTAAACATGATGTCAATTTTGATTAGCCAGTTGCCATCGACAAGCGATAGACAACTGGTTAATGTGAATGATTATTTTACTTTAATATCTGTACCCAAACGTTGAAGATAAGCTATCAAGGCTATAATCTCCTTGGTTTTTAATTCATCAGTAGTTACACCATCATCTGATTTAGCTAAACCAGCTGCAATAGGTTCTGCTTGCTTTTGCAAATCAGCTAATGCATCCTGCTCATACCCTTCAGCATAAGGGGTACCTAAATACCTCAAGACACTAATCTTCTTAGATAAGGTAGAATTATCTAGGTCATTTTTAAACAACCAAGGGTAACGCGGCATGATTGAAGCTGCCTCAGTTCCTTGTGGATCCATCATGTGATCATAATGCCACTTGTCAGGATACTTTCCACCTATTCTGTGTAAGTCTGGTCCTGTACGCTTAGACCCCCAAAGGAATGGTCTGTCATAAATGTATTCGCCAGCTTTAGAATATTCACCATACCGTACATACTCGTGACGGAAAGGTCTTACTTGCTGAGAGTGACAGTTTACACAACCTTCTCGGATATAAATATCACGTCCCTGTAATTCTAATGCGGTGTATGGTTTAACGGAATCTATCTTAGGTACGCTTGACTCCATCATTGTCATTGGGAAAAACTCCAATGCTCCACCAATTAATATCGCTACTGTCGCCCAAAGTAATAAAGGAACCGCTCTACGCTCCAATCTTCTGTGTGCCGTTTCAGAAGGATCTTCATGTATCACTAAAGCAGGTGCCTCAGCTGCTTCATTACGAATCAACTTTCCAGAAGTAGCTGTTTTCATCAGGTTATAAAAACCAATCAAAGCGCCAGTCAAATATAATAACCCGCCAAAACTTCTCAAGGTCAACATGGGCTTAATCGCTTGTAACGTGGCTACAAATGAGTTCATCAAGGCACCTTCTGGCTTAAATTCAGACCACATCATACTTTGTGTAGCACCTGCCCAGTACATCGGAATAACCCAAAATAAGATACCAAGTGTTCCTATCCAAAAATGGACATTAGCCAACTTCACTGAATATAATTTTGTTCCATATAATCTAGGGAATATCCAATAAAACATCCCGAAAGTCATAAATCCATTCCATCCCAATGTACCAATATGCACGTGTGCAGGAATCCAATCCGTAAAGTGCGTAAAGGCATTCAAAGATTTGATAGAAAGCATGGGCCCTTCAAATGTGGACATACCGTATGCAGTAACCGCTACAACCATGAACTTCAAAATGGGATCTTCTCTTACTCTATCCCATGCACCACGAAGCGTCAATAGACCGTTCAACATTCCACCCCAAGACGGCGCAATCAACATCAACGAAAATACCGTTCCTACTGATTGAGTCCAATCTGGCAAAGCAGAATATAATAAATGGTGCGGTCCTGCCCAAATATAAATAAAGATCAAAGACCAAAAGTGAATAATTGACAACCTATATGAATAGACAGGTCGATTGGCTGCTTTGGGTAGATAGTAATACATCAAACCTAAATAGGGAGTGGTCAAGAAGAATGCCACCGCATTGTGTCCATACCACCATTGCAGTAAGGCATCTTGGATACCCGCAAAAACAGGGTAACTCTTCCACATACTCACTGGAATCTCTAAGTTATTACCTATATGTAATACCGCAATCGTAATAAAAGTAGAGATATAAAACCAAATCGCCACATAAAAGTGTGATTCTCGCCTCTTAATCATGGTTCCTATCATATTGGCTCCAAAAGAAACCCAAGCAACTGTAATTAATAAATCAATCGGCCATTCTAATTCAGCATATTCATGCGAACTTGTAATACCTAAAGGAAGCGTGATTGATGCAGCCAAAATAACCAACTGCCAACCCCAAAAATGGATTTGACTTAAAATCGGACTGTACATCCTTGCTTTTAGGAGTCGCTGTGTAGAGTAATAAACACCTGCAAAAATAGCATTTCCAACAAAAGCAAAAATAGCCGCATTGGTGTGAAGTGGTCGTAATCTGCCAAATGAGAGCCAAGAAATACCCAAGTTCAAGCTCGGGAATACCAGCTCCAAGGCAATCCATAGACCTACTGTGAATGCAACGACACCAAAGATGATCGACGCTGCTGCGAAGTTTCGTACAATGGTATTGTCATATTCAAATTTTTCAATTTGTGCCATAACGTAATTTAAGTTTTGAAAAGGTGATCGTTTTGTTCAGTATTCGTTTCATTAGATGCATTGGGCTTAACCAACTCATCATCAAGTAGTATTCTCATAGCCGGGGTAACATCATCATCGTATTGTCCATCTTTGACTGCCCATACAAAGAAGTATAAAAACCCTAAGGCAACCATCCCACTCAATGCAATTAACAAAAATATTATAGCCATATCGACTTTTTTTAGTTAAAGCTTTAACTTCCAAAGTTCGGAGAGTTTACCCTAATTCAGCAACAAAGTTACTCCTTTTGCTTGCTTTTCCACATATAAAAAGGTGACTTATATCATTCTAATTAGAGACTTTAATCTTTTTTAGCATTGAGGAACCTAAAAGAACCCCTATCAAAACCACTGAAATGGAACTCAACGGCATCAGTATTGCAGCGATAACTGGAGAAAGA
>JAJRQS010000359.1 GCA_024280135.1 Bacteroidota bacterium
ATCTTCAAACCACTGCGCTTCTTTTGCCACAGCACTCATTCGTTTTGACGCTTCAAAATCTTTTATTTGGATGATTGATTCATAAGAACCTCTATATCCTTTCGGATCATTATAGACTTCAATAAATGAATTGATATAATCGACATCTCCTTTTTGCGTCTCCACCCACTGAATATTATATTCATCCCATTTTTTTAAATCACCGGTTTTGTAGTATTCAATCAATAATTCAAATCCCTTTTTCTGGTCTTCGTTTTCAGCTACGGTAATCGCCTTCTCCAACCATCCGACAATTTCCTTTATCGCTGGCCCATACATACCCTCTATTCGCCATACTTTTTCCGAAAGGTTACCTTTAGCATCTTTAACTAACTTAGAGTTAAGCCCAAAAGAAATGGGTTGCTTTCCACCTTTTGCTTGTTTTCTTTTATAAAAAGCTTCCACTTCTTTTTCTGTAATCGTCGGATCATAGAAATTGACTGCCGAAGTTTTCACAATATCCATTTTAGGATCTTGATTTACTTTCTTATTATCAAAAGCTGGATTAAAAATGGCTGCTAGGGCTTCTTTCGAAAGGGTAGCACCGCTTTCTTTTAATAAGCCTTCAAAATAAGTTTTAGAAAATTTGGGTTTGAACTTTGCATAACTATAATGGTGATGAATGCCATTTGAAAACCATACATTCTTAAGATACTCTTCAAAGTTTTTCCAATCCGCTGTACCTTTATTTACATCACTTGTATAGATCTTTTCTAACGCCTGTCTGATTTCTAGATTGTAGCGATAGTTTTGGTCCCAAATAATATCTCGACCACTATATCCTGCTTGCGCTAAATAGTAAACTAATTTTTTTTGAGAAAGCGATAATTTATCAAATCCAGGAATCTGATATCTAATAATTCTTTTGTCATCAAAACGCTCCGCAAACCACTTAAAATCACTTTCGGTGTCTGTTTCTAATGCTTCGTTGGGTTCTGATTTTTCGGTTTTAGGCGCTGGAGATTGGCAAGCATAAAAAGAAAATAAGCTTACTAAGCCCAATAAAAGGAAAATTCTTTTAGTCATTGGTGTAGGTATTTGTTCGTTAGGAGCAATTGAATGATTGCTTAATTAGGAATAAAGATAAGCATTTATTTGTAATGACAAATTATGTTAAAAACAATAGACATTATATTATGTCTTAATTATTCTAAGGTGATTTACAATTTGTAATAAAATACCAATACATTTGTACTATTGCTTTTGGGTTAATTTTATCTTTAATGATCCATTACGCAATCCACATCAACTGTTGGTTTACTGTGCAAAAGGTCAGTGGTTTTACACACTTACTAACATTTATTTGGCGAGATCAAAAGTGATGCTCCAAATGACTCCAAAATGTTAGTTTGCGACTACCTTCTCCACAGCTCTTACACAACGATAATTAAAAATGCTTAAAAAACTTATCCCGGTATACGCTTTCCACACAATGTGCATAATGATTGTAAATATCTGATAATTAACAAGTTATAGGCTTAAAAAGTGTTAAGTAATCTTCTCAAAATCTTAACAACTTAAAGACAAAAAATTAGGGATAGATATTTGTAACAAGTTAACACCCCTAATGATGAGCGAGGTTTATTTAAAATTTTTATATTAATTCATTAAAGAATAATTAGATTTGTGGAAAACCTTGAAATCAACTCCTTTATGAATGCTAGCCAAACAGAAAAATCCAAACGACCTGTTCGTGTTTGGTTGCTCATCGGATTGACGATGATTTTTTTTCAAGTGGTCTTGGGCGGGATTACTCGATTGACGGGTTCGGGCTTATCCATTACCAAATGGGATATTGTGACGGGCACGGTTCCTCCGTTGACTGAAACGGCTTGGAATGAAGCATATGATTTATATAAAGCAACTCCGCAGTATAAGATCATTAATAAAGATATGTCCCTTTCTGCTTTTAAGCAGATTTACTTTTGGGAGTACGTGCATCGACTTTGGGCTAGGACTATGGGTTTTGTTTTTATTATTCCATTGATGTATTTTTTGCGCAAGCGATGGATTTCAAAGCGACTTAAACTCGATTTGTGGGGTGTATTCTTCTTAGCGGCCTTAGTGGCTTCCTTTGGTTGGATAATGGTCGCCAGTGGCTTGATGCAGCGCCCTTGGGTCAATGCTTATAAATTAATGCTGCATCTTTCCTTGGCTATTTTCTTATTTGAATTTTTGTTGATTACTTATTTGAAGACTGCGGATATACGTTCGAGAGTTTCGATTCCTTTCGGAAAAAATGCGCAATTGGTTTTTGGGTTATTGATGCTTGTTGCTTTTCAGATGATGGTAGGTGGATTGATGGCAGGGATGAAAGCGGGTTTTGCGTATGCCTCTTTTCCTAAAATGAATGGGGCTTGGATTCCTTCTATTTTATTAGATGCAAGTGCTTGGACATTGGATAATATGAAAGCGTATGATACTTTACCGTTTGCTAGGGCTTTGGTTCAGTTTGTTCATCGGATGACGGGTTATACTATTTTTATTTTGGCTGGAGTATTATTTTGGCGTTCCTTTAAGGGAATGGATGTTTACTTGCGTAAAATAGTTTGGGTGATTGTATTTTTGGTTTTAACTCAAGTCATACTTGGGGTGTACACCCTTTTGGGTTGTCAGTACGGTAAAGTTCCATTGGTTTTAGGCGTATTGCACCAAGCGGTCGGAGTGATGACGCTTTCATCAGTTGTTTTTGCTTGGTGGGTTGGACGGAAATAAATTGACTGCATTACTCAAAAACAATACAAACAGGTGTCGGTGCTTTAATCTCATCCACAAAAGTAAGAAGCCCTGTTTCGGTATCTCGTTTAAAGGAGATGATATTATTTGTTTTCTGGTTGGCAACGACTAGAAAGTTGCCATCAGGTGTTAATGAAAAACTTCTAGGTCCATCTCCTCTAGTAGATTCAAACCCTATGTATTTCAGGTTTCCGTTGTTTTCATTGACTTTGAAAATAGCCATACTATTGTGCCCTCTATTGGAGGCATAAATATATCGACCATCCTCTGAAACATGAATATCAGCACAAGTATTTTGCCCCGAAAAATCTGCAGGTAGTGTGGAAACCGTATGGACTATTTGATATTCGGTTTCATTCCTTTCTACTTGTGAAATAGTGCCATTTAGTTCATTAAGCACATAGAACCATTTTAGAGTGGGATGAAAAACTAAATGTCTAGGACCAGCACCTGGGGCCATTGCCAATTTTTCTTTTACATGGCTTAATGTATCTTTGTTTAGTTCTGAAAAATACAATTCATTCGTCCCTAAGTCTATAGAAAGAACTTCGTTTGTATTGGGTATAAACCAAGCGGAATGAACATGAGGTGCTTTTTGTCGATCGGTTGTTCCTTGGCCTTTATGTTGATGTAAACTTTTAAGGTTACTAAGTTCGCCTTTTGGATCAAGCGAAAATAGAGCTAAATTTCCGCCTGTATAATTGGAAATCAAAATGGATTTAGTATGGTTAATATTTACATGGCAGGGATGTGCACCCCCTGAATTTTTTCTACTAATTAAATGCAATGTATCTGATTCTATTTTGAAAGATTCAATTGAACCATTGCCCTGATTGGAGTTCGTTTCATTTACGACTATTAAGAATTGTTTGTCTTGACTGATGGCTAAAAAGGATGGATTTTCAGTTTGTCCTACTAGCCCTAAATTTTGTAATTTTCCTTTTTGATCTAGTTTATATTTATAAATCCCTTTAGAAGATTCGTGGGTATAGGTGCCTACATAGAAATGTTGAAAAGAGCCATTTTCTACATCTTTGGTTGTACAGGAATAGACAAAAATAATGCTTAATATTATAAATAGATTTTTCATTAAA
>JAJRQS010000016.1 GCA_024280135.1 Bacteroidota bacterium
ACCATACATTCTCTCCTGGTACGTATAATGTCTGTTTGACGGTGACCAATACTTGTGGTTCTGATATGCATTGTGCAACCATCGTTATTTCAGAAGACCAACCCACAGCAGAAATAGAGATAACCTCCACTTCAGGAAATTGCGCCCCTAAAACAGTCGTTTTTCATGCAAATGTAACGAACTCAACGAGTGTAAACTGGACTTTTGAAAATGGAACGCCAGCTTCTTCTACAGACTTAAACCCATCAGTTGTATTTAATACACCCGGTAGCCATATCGTCACCCTTTCGGCAACGAATACTTCAGGAACGGCAAATGCGACAGAGGTGACTATTCAAGTTTTGCCAGACCCCGTAGCGGACTTCTCCTTTACAACAAATGGTTTTGATGTGGACTTTTTGAGTGCATCAACGAATGCGGATAGTTATGCTTGGGATTTTGGAGATGGTAGCTCTTCTACGGCTGAAAACCCAAACCATACATTCTCTCCCGGTACGTATAATGTCTGTTTGACGGTGACCAATACTTGCGGCTCTGATATGCATTGTGCGACCATCGTTATTTCAGAAGACCAACCCACAGCTGAAATAGAGATAACCTCCACTTCAGGAGATTGTGCCCCTAAAACAGTTGTTTTTCATGCAAATGTAACGAACTCAACGAGTGTAAACTGGACTTTTGAAAATGGAACGCCAGCTACTTCTACAGACTTAAACCCATCAGTCGTATTTGCGAACGAGGGTTCTTTTGATGTAATACTTGTGGCATCAAATACCGCAGGAATGGCTACTACCACTAAGCAAATAATGGTACAAGGAAAACCAAATGCTAATTTTAATATAAACGTTACTGAATTTGAAGTAGCAATTATGAATGCAACAACAAATGGTATTTCCTATGCTTGGGATTTTGGAGATGGCTCTCCTCAAGTTACCACTCCAAGTCCTATACACAATTATACTTCAATAGGTTCCTATCAAATTTGTTTATTTGCGACGAATGCTTGTGGCATCGATACGGTTTGTCAATCTGTTGATATAGTAGAAAATCAAGCAACAGCAACTATAGAAATTGTTTCTCAAACGAATGATTGTAGCCCTAAAACAGTAAATTTCTTGGCATCAGCAACAAATTATGCCAGTCTATCTTGGACCTTTGAAGGTGGTGAACCTGCCACCTCCAATGAAATAGACCCTACGGTACTTTTTACCACACCTGGTAATCACCAAGTAACTTTAGCGGCTACGAATACATCTGGTGTCGTGGAAGCACTACCTATTACTATTGTAGTAAAGGAACAACCGACAGCCAATTTTTCATACAATGTCGAAACTGATGGCAGTACTGTAACAACGACGAACGCTGGAAGTACTGACGATAACTATTCTTGGAATTTTGGGGACGACGCTACCCTCTACAACGAGTTTAGCCCAACTCATCTTTATGCGGGTAGTATCAATGCTCAAATTACTTTAATCGCTTCTAATGAATGTGGCGCTGACACAATGGTACTCCCCATCAACATAGTCGCAGGACCTACCGCAAATCCATCCGCGAGCGTTGTTGAAGGATGTGGCCCGCTTACCGTTGAATTTACGGCAAATATGGATAATACAGATTCATTTGCATGGTCATTTCCTACGGGTGATGTAACGGCTCCGACAGAGGAGAATCCAACAGTGACTTTTACATTACCAGGAACCCATGTGGGGCAACTCACTGTGACTAATGCAGGCGGGACTAATACTTACCCTGTCGAAGTAACGGTGATACCGCCTACTTTTGCTAGTTTTGGCTATACCATTGATGTTGATAATAATACCGTCACTTTTACAAATAGTTCACTTAATGTGACGAGTTCCACTTGGATATTTGGTGATGGAACAGATAATAGTTCGGATATGAGCCCTACACATACATACCCAAATGGAACTTTTATTACACAATTAATTGTTGAAGGAATTTGTAATACTGACACATCTGAAAACACCTTTACTTTTAGTTCTTCAGAAGTTCCGACTGCTGAAATAGCTGCAGATGTAGTTTCAGGCTGTGCACCCTTAGTCGTTACTTTTATTTCAAAAACAAGTGCGGATGCAGCAAGCATTGAATGGAATTTTCCTGGAGGAAGCCCAGCTAGTTCAGTTAAAGATACCGTAACGGTTACCTTTGCTAATGAAGGAGATTTTAACATAAGTTTGACTGCCACTAACCAGAATGGTCAAAATACTGACAACCAATTGATAAGTGTGCAACCAAAGGCAGTCGCAAATTATAAGTTCTCAGTCAAAGATTTAACGCTGACAGTCACCGAGAACACTTCTTTGAATGCTACGAGTTATCAATGGGATTTTGGGGATAACCAAACAAGTAGCATGGAAATGCCTACCCACACTTATAGTAGCGCAGGTACATACAATATAGCATTGACAGCGAGCAATGATTGTTCAGATTCGACCTTTACAAGAACCTTATTGATAACGAGTCTAGAGGATCCACAAGGAGAAGTGAGCATTGATATTTATCCTAATCCTAGCGACGGCTTATTTTATATGGATATCAATACGATTAAACAAGGTCAATTGTCCATGCGTATTTTTGATATGCTAGGCCGAGAAGTAATAACGGAAGATTGGGGGCTTACGCAAAATGTAAGAGAAACAATAGACTTGAGTGAGCAACCAGCCGGTAATTACATCTTCCAGGTTCAATATCAGGGGCGTGTAATAATGGGCAAATTTGTAAAATTATAAATTTCATGTACTGTTAAGAAACCACGATTCCTGTTATTGGAATCGTGGTTTTTTGTTGTTTAATATGTTCAAGATGTCTGTTTAAGACTATTCTGTATCCATTCCAAAAAAACCGTACCTTTGCACTTCAAAAAATCTAGCCTGAATGCTTAATGTTCTTGATGTAAACATCCAATACGGAGATCGTATTCTTTTAAATAATGTCAGTTTCACTGCCAAACCTAATGAAAAAATAGGTCTTGCCGGTAGAAATGGTGCGGGTAAGTCCACCATTTTAAAAGTAATTGCGGGTGTAGTTACTCCTGACAAAGGAAAAATTACCTACCCAAATGGTTATACCATAGGCTATCTTCACCAAGATATTACCATAGCTGAAGATAAGACCGTCATCAAAGAGACCTTGACCGCATTTGACCAATTAAATGCTATTGAAGATAGATTGGAAGAAATTAATGTTGCACTAGAAACTCGTACTGACTATGAGAGTGATAGCTACATGGATATTCTTGAAGAAATGGCAACCTTAAATGATCATCTTTCGCATATGGGAGATATGTCACAAGCACAAGCCAAATCTGAGCGAATCTTAAAAGGACTAGGGTTTAAGCACAGCGAAATGGATAAACCTGTAGCCGAATTGTCGGGCGGTTGGAAGATGCGTGTGGAAATGGCCAAAATCTTATTGAGCGAAGTCGATTTATTACTACTCGATGAACCGACCAACCACTTGGATATTGAGTCAATTGTTTGGTTTGAGAATTATTTGAAGAACTACGCAGGGACACTTATTTTGATTTCTCACGATGTGCGGTTATTAGATAATGTTACGACTAGAACGGTAGAAGTCGAACAGGGAAAACTCTATGACTACAAAGCCAATTATACAAACTATCTTTTACAACGGGCAGAGCGTCGTGTTCTTTTACAATCTGCCTATACGAACCAGCAAAAAACAATAAAAGAGAAAGAGAAACTAATCGAACGCTTTAGAGCCAAAGCCAGTAAAGCAAAGCTAGCTCAATCCATGATGAAACAACTTAATCGGATGGATAAGATTGAGTTGGATGATGCTAATATAAAAGGTATGCGGATTAAGTTTCCGACGCCTCCGCGTTCTGGAGATGATGTTTTAGAAATTCGTCAACTCTCTAAGTCATATGGTGATTTGGTTGTGTTTCAAGGTGCAGACCTTTCGGTCAAACGTGGAGAGCGAATTGCATTTGTTGGACAAAATGGACAAGGAAAAACGACCCTAGCCAAAGTTATTGTCAACGAAATAGCTGCTACTTCAGGTGACCTAAAACTTGGGCACAATGTAGAGATTGGTTATTTTGCACAAGACCAAGATAAAAATTTGACGCAAGAGAACACTTTACTCAAAACGATGGAGAACGCTTCACCTCCTGAGATGCGGACAAAACTACGAAATATATTGGGTGGGTTCTTATTTTCTGGGGATGATGTAGAAAAGAAAGTGATGGTGCTTTCTGGGGGAGAAAGAATGAGATTGGCGCTAGCTTTATTATTGCTTAGACCCATGAACTTTTTGGTGATGGATGAACCGACCAACCACCTAGACATGACCTCTAAGCAAATTTTAAAGCAAGCCTTAAAGGATTATGAAGGAACTTTGATTGTGGTCTCTCACGATAGAGACTTCTTAGATGGCCTGACTGATAGGACAATCGAATTTAGGGATGGTCATTTAAAAGAGTATTTGGGTGATATTAACTATTTCCTAGAGAAGCGTGCAGTTGATGATTTTCGTTCCATTGAGCATCGTTCGAAAGTTGCGAAGAAAGAGAAGGAAAAGCCGAAGTTAAATCCCAATGAAGCACATCAACTCAAAAAAGAAGTTCAGAAGTTTGAATCTAAAATAGAAAAGTTAGAATTAAAAATAAAAGATGTAGAGGCTGAGATGGCAGAGCCTAGTTTTTATGACTGTGCCGATAGTAAGGAAACTATCATCAAACACGGAGAATTAAAAGCTCAACTCCAAGAGGTAATGGAACTCTGGGAAGAATCTTTAGCAAAATTATAGTTATGAAAACATTAATCATATCTTCTTCGCTTTCGCCAAATTCTCGTTCCTTTATCCTTTGTCAAACAATGGAGAAAGAGCTAACGAATAAGGGCGTAAATGTAGATTTAGTCAAGCTAAGTGACTACGAAATCAACCCTTATCACCGTCCTAGAACGGCAGATATGGATACGCTTGCGCAAAAAATTACCGAATCGGATAATATTATTATAGGAATGGGTATTTATAATTATTCAATCAGCGATGCCTTGAAAATCATATTAGATAATTGCTTTGGCGGATCGACAGGTAAGTTTTATGGTCTATTAACTGCTGCGGGTGGAGATAAGTCATTCCTAGCAACCATGAATTTGACCCAAATATGCATGAACCAATATAGAATGATCCAACTGCCCCGCATCATATATGCTACCGGAAGTGATTTTGTAGGAGACGATATTTCTAATGAGGACTTACTAGAACGATTGGCTAGCTTTGCTAATGAATTCTATGATATCGGAACTAAGCTTTTGTGAAGGGTAAAGGGTCATAATGGTGTAGCGGCTTTTAAGGTGTTAGGGTTTTAAGGTGGTAAAGGGTCAAGGGCGTACGAAAATTCGTGTATTCGTGGCAAAAAAACTATCTAGTGCCTGCCTGAATCGGCAGAGGCGGGTGTAGCTTTAATTCGTGCATTCGTGGCAATCCCCTTACTTTTAAGTGCCAAAAATCGAGTTATTCAGCTTCTACTTTTTGCATTTTTTTCTCCTCTATTATTTGGTTAATCTCTTGCCCTAATAAATTAATAATTCTATCGCTTAAGTCTAGTTCTACCAAAATCTGTTCTTTGGTATCTGCAAATCTCTCTTTAACCGAATTAAAAAGGTCTTTGTAGTAAGCAATCCCATCATTCATATTTGTAACAAACCGAGTCAAATATTTTTCTTGTTTCTTGTTCATTTCTACTTTCGACTCTTCAATCTTATCTTTCAAATAGTCGATGTACATTTTTAATTCTTTGATGTACATATTGGGTCTATCCGTTCTTGAAATAACATTATTATGACCATATACATGTCCCATCATTTCTGCAAGGCTCACCTGCTTGTCGAAGTAAGCCATATTAGGTCCAGGACAAACCAATACAGCTTCTTTTTCAACAGTGTTTTTAGCTCCCGAAACCATGACTGCTGAAGTGCCTAACCCGACACAAAGGCAAGATTTTTCAACAATCTTATTAAAGGCAATATCATATTGCTTCGGATCTAGTTCTTGTTCGTTTAATTCCGTAATTTTCAATTTTTGATACTGTCTTGAAGCAGCGCATATTGGCTTCTCCGTAAACTCTGTATTATAAGTCAAAAACTGGCGAGGGCATGGACTTCCGGGTCTTCCCGCTGCAATCAACGCCTCTTTTTCTGCATCTTTAGTATTTCCTTTCAAACTATTAAAAGGAATGCCTAGTGGCGAAATCCCACTGACATACAAGTCTTTTTCTTTAGCGGAAGCCAATAAATCCATCGTCTTATCATCCACTAAGGTCGCTTCGGGTACTAATAAAAAGGGTGTCCCCCACCCGACTGAATCCACTTGATAATGCTCTAGCAAAAAGGCATGTTCTTCTGCGGTGCCAACTCCACCTTGTGCGGTTATTTTTAATTCTAACACGTCCGTTGGAATGACTCTTTCTTTTTTAGTGAGTGCTGTCTTCAAAATTTCAAAAACTTCACTCCGCAATTCTTCTTTCTTTTCTTTGAATTCTTCTAAAATAGGCCCCAAAAGAAAACCATCTGTTGCAAAAGCATGACCACCACAATTCAAACCAGATTCAATTCTAAATTCAGACACCCAAAGTCCTTTTTTCGCAAGAAACTTTCCTTGAATAATGGCCGAACGAAAATCACTCACTTTTAGGACAATCTTCTTCTTTATGAAACCGTCCACTGTCGGATAAAATCCATCAAAGCTCTCAGCATATCCATATAACCTTGGGTTCATGCCAGCCGAAAAAACTAACGAAGAAGACAAATCGCTATTTGCAAAACCCCTTATGCCAGCGAAAGCGTCATTAAATTCAATAGGCAATTTTTCGCCATTTTTGTAATTTACTTGGTCAACCTTTGTCATGATATTGACATCAATTGAACCCATTGTAAAATTATCTTTTGCCCAATTTTTAATATCTATTAAACTTGGCATTTTGGCTTTTAATTCCAAAAACTCTTTCCGAATAGAGGACGTATCAGGCAACATATCCAAATATTTTTTTAACTCACTACCAACCTCTAAGGTAGATTCCTTTACTTCTTCGAATTTCTGGGTAGCCAGATCATTCATTAAATTCAAGTACGCTGTGATGCGCTTGGCACGGTAATCCTCAATTTTGGTATTGATTTCTTCATAAGGCAAGTCCAAACGGTCACAATAGGCCTTTCTTAATTTTTCGATTAGGATGTCGTCCCCAATAGAAATCACAGAACTAATGCCATATTGAGCCACCTTTGCGGGTGTATCCATGGTGAATCCTAGTCCCATTACTGGAATATGTAGCGTATGTGCCTTAACCATTGTTGATTGTTTTCATTAAACATGCAAGATTGCAATCATTTTACCTTTGCAAAGGTAAAATATTACGCTTTAATAAATGTAGAAATTTAGCTTTTTATTCGATGATGACTAAAATCAGTGAGTTGAGCCGTTTCATCCATGTCTCTTTTTCTGTATCTAGGTAATTTACTACCTTTACAGCATAAAAACCCATCTTTTGTGGAAACACTCAGCTTATACGACCTTAACGAATTTATCCGCCAGGTAGTCATCTCGAACTTTGGACAAGAAATGTGGGTGACTTGTGAAATCAGCCAAGTTAATCTATCAAGGGGGCATCGTTATATTGAATTGATTCAGAAAGATGAAGAAACGCAAGACATAATTGCTAGAATGGGCGCCGTTATTTGGTCCAGAGATTACGCCGCCCTTCGTAGGAAACACCGCAATGCTTTGGCTTCAGTGCTTGCAGAGGCCAATCAGGTTCGGCTTCAAGTAAAAGTTGATTTTCATGAACGTTTCGGGATGAAGCTAATGATTAAGGATATAGATCTTAATTATACCATTGGGCAGTTTGCCGAAAGGAGGTTGTTTATCATCAGTCAACTCGAAAAAGAAGATTTATTATATATTAATGAATCACTACCTTTACCGCGATCTATTCAGCGTGTAGCGGTCATTAGCTCTGAAACTGCAGCTGGTTTTGCGGATTATAGAGCACATTTGGAAGAGAATGAATATGGCTATGATTATCGCACCCATCTATTTCCAGCAGCGATGCAAGGCAAACAAGTCGAACCAGAAGTACTAACTCAATTAAGCATCATCAAAAAGAGATGTAAAGAGTTTGATGTTGTGGTGATCATTAGAGGAGGAGGCTCTAAGATTGATTTAGCTGATTTTGATAGTTATGCTTTGGGGAAGATGATTGCGACCTTCCCGATACCCGTATTTACAGGGATAGGGCATGAAATAGATGAGTCTGTCATTGACTTGGTTGCCGCAAAAGCTTTTAAGACTCCAACGGCCGTAGCCAGTTATCTCATACAACATAACCTGGAGACAGAGCAAGAGATTTTGACTATGGAACATGAAGTCGTTCAGCTTGCGCAAAATGTCCTTTCGGAAAAAAGGCATGATCTTGAAAATGTCCAACAATTTATTCCACTCCTAGTGAAAGGAATACTAGAACGTTCTACCTTAGCCTTACAGCAATTAGATATTGTTTTGGCTAGGGCTTTTGCGCAAGCTATTACATTACAGGAACAAAAATTGACCCATATCCTAGCGTTAATCGACACCACAAGACCAGAACGAATCCTAAAAAAAGGGTACAGTATTACCTACCTAAAAGGACGACCCATCACCCAAATAAATAGCCTACAAATAGGCGACACGATAGAAACTCGCATACATACAGGTGTTTTGCATTCTAAAATAAACAAAATCGACAATAATGGCTAAGAAAAAAATTACCTTTGAAAAGGCAATGGAAGAACTCCAATTGATCTATGAAGCATTAGAGCAAGGTGCCGTAGGATTGGACGAGTTGGAGACCAAAATGAAACGAGTTAAAGTCCTTTCCGAGTTTTGTCAAAGAAAACTTCGAGATATAGAAGCTGTTATTTCAAAAGATTAATATTATTCTTACTACATAAGGTTCTCATCCTTAATATATTAGGACTTCTTTATTTTTTTTGGAGATTAGTCCCTAGTTTTTATGCGATTAGAGTCAGTTTTTGGCATGATTCTCGCAATTGGTATATTGTGTAAGTTTTGGTTAAGAATTGAAAAATTCATTTCAGCTCGTGAAAAGTCACGAGCTTTTTTTATGCCCCTATGCTTCCTTCTGTCCGTTATGCCTGCTCTTAAACGTCCGAAGGACACTAAACGTCCGATGGTCGCAACTGTACGAAGTGCAAATAAACGTCCGATGGCCACATAATTTAACATATTTTTTCTATTTTTACGCTACAAAAAAGCGAACATGGAAAATAGATACAAAGCATATTGGAAAAAGAATATTCGACTATTGCTAGCCTTACTCTCTGTATGGTTCATAGTCTCCTTTGGATTTGGGATTTTATTTGTCGAACAACTCAATCAATTTCAAATTGGGGGGGCTCCACTTGGATTTTGGTTTGCCCAACAGGGGTCAATCGTCGTTTTTGTATTTTTGATTCTCATTTATGTAATTCGCATGAGAAAGATGGATAAGGATTTTGGTGTAGATGATTAATTATTCTACCTTAATTTAGTTTTCTCTTTAAGTCTACAAAACAAAAAATCATGTCAGTAAAACTCTGGACTTACATCATTGTGGGTATTACGTTCGCCCTTTATATCGGAATTGCTATCTATACTAGAGCATCCTCCACAAAAGAATTTTATGTCGCAGGCGGAGGCGTATCTCCACTAGCCAATGGTATGGCAACTGCCGCAGATTGGATGTCAGCAGCTTCCTTTATTTCAATGGCAGGATTAATATCTTTCTCAGGATATGATGGAAGCGTTTATTTGATGGGATGGACTGGAGGCTATGTGTTGCTTGCCTTACTCTTAGCCCCTTACTTGCGTAAATTTGGAAAATTCACAGTGCCTGATTTTATTGGAGATCGGTATTATTCCAATGTAGCTCGAAGCGTTGCAGTGCTAGCTGCTATCCTTATTTCTTTTACGTATGTGGCCGGACAGATGCGTGGTGTAGGCGTTGTATTTGCTCGATTTTTGGAAGTTGACATTGAATTAGGTGTAGGGATAGGTATGGCGATGGTTTTTTTCTATGCAGTTTTAGGCGGAATGAAAGGTATCACTTATACACAAGTGGCACAATATGTAATTTTAATATTTGCCTTTATGGTGCCCGCTTTTTTCTTGTCTATGATGATGACAGGTAGTATTATTCCACAATTTGGTTTTGTAGGAGAATCAACGGATGGTTCGGGTATGTACTTACTTCAAAAGCTAGACCAACTTCATACAGACTTAGGCTTTCATGAATATACAACGGGTTCAAAATCAAAAATAGATGTCTTTGCCATTACACTCGCTTTGATGGTTGGAACAGCCGGATTGCCACATGTAATCGTTCGATTTTTTACAGTACCAAAAGTATCCGATGCTCGAAAGTCTGGAGCTTGGGCGCTACTATTTATTGCTATCCTTTATACGACGGCACCTGCCATTGCTGTGTTTGCAAGAACCAATCTAATCAACACCGTCAGTAATAAAGAATATTCAGAAATGCCTACTTGGTTTTCAAAATGGGAAAACACTGGCTTGATACAATTTGAGGATAAAAACCAAGATGGGCGTATTCAATACACTGGAGATGTTTTATCTAATGAATTAAAAATAGATAAAGACATCATGGTCTTAGCAAATCCAGAAATAGCCAATTTGCCTACTTGGGTAATAGCACTCGTTGCGGCAGGCGGATTGGCCGCAGCCCTTTCTACCGCTGCCGGATTGTTATTAGTTATTTCTGCGGCTATTTCACATGATTTAATTAAAAAACAATTTAAGCCGAATATTTCTGAAAAGGAAGAATTAAGATGGGCTAGATTTGGGGCATTATTAGCGGTATTAGTAGCGGGATATTTTGGAATTCATCCACCGGGCTTTGTGGCCGCTACGGTAGCTTTAGCCTTTGGGCTTGCAGCAGCTTCCTTTTTTCCCGCCATCTTTTTGGGGATCTTTGACAAACGGATGAATAAAGAAGGTGCTATCGCAGGAATGGTTGTTGGTTTACTCTTAATGTTTGGGTATATGGCCGTTTTTAAACTGGGTTGGTTTGTAGCAGAAATACCCCCAAAATCATCTTGGTTTATGGGCATTTCTCCAGAAGGTTTTGGCTCCGTAGCCATGGTGGTGAATTTTGTCATTTCCTTTGTTGTCTCAAGAATGACGCCCCCACCCCCACAAGTAATTTTAGATTTGGTTGAAAATATTCGTGTTCCACATGCTGAAGGGGATGAAGCATTGGAAGTACAGGATCATTGATGATTTGCTCCCTGCGGTCGCGTTTATGTGCTCCCTGTGGTCGCGTTTATGTGCTCCCTGTGGTCGCGTTTATGTGCTCCTGCGTCGCGTTTATTTGCTCCTGTGGTCGCGTTGATTTGCTCCCTGCGGTCGCGTTGATTTGCTCCCTGCGGTCGCGTTGATTTGCTCCTGCGTCGCGTTGATTTGCTCTAAACGTCCGAAGGACAAATAAACGTCCAAAGGACAAATAAACGTCCGAAGGACAAATAAACGTCCAAAGGACAAATAAACGTCCGAAGGACAAATAAACGTCCGAAGGACA
>JAJRQS010000017.1 GCA_024280135.1 Bacteroidota bacterium
ATGGTTGGTTTAATCCTAAAGGGGAATCAACGCGTTGGATTTACGATGTCTCACCTAAGGAAGAAAAGGTTTCTGATAATGTATGGCTGGTGAAAAGTCAAAAGGTGAGCAAAGACGGCTATGCTTTCGAGACTTTTAATGCACCTGGATTAAAAACAGGGATTAAACTAAAACTCGGGCTGTCTGACAAGCAAAATGCAGTTATTCCAGACTCCTTAAAAGAGCCTGGACCGCTAGCTTTTACGCCCGATTCTTTATGGGTAGGGCCCAAAAAATATATCCAACAAGAGTGGATTGTGGTGACAGATACAGCTGAAGCGACCTATACAATAGATACTTTTCAAGTATTAACTTCATTCGATGTAATGGAGTTTGATTACGAAGCGATGGTCGAAAAAGGCCAGAATTTTGAAATCAAAATGGATGTATTAGTACCCAAATGGGTGGAAGGTGTTTCTTGGTCAGCTGAAAAATCAATTATTTTGCAAAAATTAGCTGAAAACGGAGCCTCTGCTATTAGTTTGGTACAATAATCGCTATCTATTAAAGTACGACCTCGGAAACGATTATTACTATGAAAAGGCTGATTGTTCTTCTTTTGTTCCTAAATATTTTTTCTGGCACCTCGTGCAGAAAAGATTTACCTATTGGTAATGCTGGCGAAGTAGCCATTTCTTTGAAGACTGTTTTTGGAGATGAGCCTTTTGTCGCTAATCAAGTTTATGACTATCCAGCAGAAGGGGCTATTCAGTTTAGTGGACTATACATTTATCTTTCAGATATAGTGTTGGTGAGAGAAGATGGTCAAGAGGTTGAGCTGGAAGAAATTTGTGTTGTAGATATTGCGAAGGTTCAATCAGATGCATTAACAGCTAAAAAGGGTTGGGTAAAAGAATTTGTATCTATTCCTATTGGAGACTATTCTGGTATCCGTTTTGGGGTGGGTGTAAGTCAAGAGTTCAATAGTCAGTTACCAGTAGACTATGCAATCAATCATCCCCTTGCGGAAAAAGAGCGGTATTCTCAGGATAATGCTAGTTATATATTTATGGACGCTGAAGGAACTTATCACGTAGATGGTTCTTCTACACCTTTTTCATTGTCAATTTTGGGAGATAAGTTATTTCAGCAAGTTCAGTTGATGAATTCATTTTCGATATCTTCAGAAAAATCACCCATTGATTTGGTCTTTGATCTAGAAAAAGTGCTTAGCCGTGAGGATTCGACGTTGGATATTCAAAATACTCCAATCATTTCTGACCCAAATCCATCTATGGATTGGCTTTCTGAAAGTTTAAAATTTCCCTTTTCTTGGTAAAAGCCAAAGAATAAAAGGTTTTCTTTTTGTAATTTTTCCTTTTTTTATTTCACATTTTATCAGGTAAAATATTGATAATGTGTTGTTTATGTTTTATTGTGCAGATATTTATCTTCACAAAAAATATAATGTGTTGTTTGGGTTGCATTGTGGCACCCGTATATTTGTGTTATAAAGAAGCAAACAGCTACTCAAAAGTGAAATCGCAGTTTGTTTTGGATATGTTCATGGAATTTAGTGAGATAGCTACTTTAGAAGGGAAGTAGCTATCTCCTAAATACTTTACAATCTACATTAAGATTGTGTTAACAGGACAAAAAGAAAATTTTTCGCAGAATGGTAATATTCTTTTTTAAGAAACCGTTTTAGAAGCGAACTAAGATATGTTCATGGGATTATAATTTGTTGTTAATGTCGCACCAAAAGAGGTGCGACATTTTTTTTCACATTTAAGCCCCTTAAGAACCTGATTTTCAAAGGATTATGATTTCAAAGGTGATTTTTTGACTTCACAATGTAAGTTCATTATTATTTGATACATTGGTCATATGGTGTAAATTTGTAACATCAAAAGAAAATACAAACCCTGTTCAAAAGTGAATGGAATTGTTTTTTGGATATGTTCAAGGGCTTATGCCCTTTCAGGAGTAAGCTATTTTAGAAGGAATTTAGCTTACTCCTTATTAAAAAAATCTTCCTGTAAAGGAAACGATATATGTTCATGGGATTATAATTTGTTGTTAAGGTCGTATCAAAAGAGATGCGACCTTTTTTTTTGCGCAAGCTTACTAGCCCACACTAAAAATTGAGGTAGCATGATTGCCCACGTTTCTGCTGTATGCCTTCCGCCCAGCTTCTCTAGATAGGCAATTCGATTTTGCGAAAGCCCATTGTCAAGTAGGCTATTGATGACTATCTTCGTGTCATCAATCGAATCAATGATTCCGTTATGGTTGCGATCATTCATTTCATCCAAAGAACCTGTTTGGAACCAATAGTTGCTTGAAGGGGGCTTTGTAAGCTTACTTATTTTGTGTGGGATGATAAGGTTAGCATCTGGTTTATTGACGTTAAATTTTTCACTTCTCCACCAGAAAGCCCCGCTAAAGACCCCTACGCCTCTGAAAATGTCTGGGTGGTTGATTGAAATGTCAACCGCACTAAGTCCTCCTAAGGAGAACCCAATGATAAAAAGATCTTTGCTAATGGATAGTTTGGGTAGTAGTTCATCAAGAATGAATTTTTGATAGGACTCGGACTTGATGCCTAGATTCTTGAATCCAAAAGTCTTAGAAGTGCCTAGCTCATCAACCCTTTTCTCGTTGCTGTGTATAGCAACTAAGACGCATGGTTTAATTTGATTTCGTGTATATAGCTTACGCAAAATCCGTTTAATGTCCATGGATTCGAGTAACTGACCATCATTGAATAATAGACACGGAACAGCGCTAGGGTTGAACCCCCGGATTTTGGGATAGTAAAACTGAACAATTACATTTCGGCCTAAAGAATGGGAAAAAAAGATCCTTTGGTGGGTTTGGATTCGAATTCTACCAACTTTCCTAGCGTAAGTGGCTGGGATCATTATACAAATATTTACTCAAAAGTAGTTTTTTTATATGGAGAAAGCAAATGGACCTTTTAAAATGAAAAATTAGTTTTTGTGACACTTTATCAGACTTGTTTTTATCGTGATAAAGGTAAATAGTTGATTCTTTTGTCTTTTTTTTGAGTATTTTGCAAGGGTGCTTGTGCACACCAATACGGATGTTTGCAGTATATCCAGATGTAGCTGGTTGAATTTATTGTATAATTGACCTGTTTGCGTAGTGTGACATCTATTAGTTTATAATTTGGAATTATAAGCTAGAAAAATCAGTATCGTGACATGAAAAATTGCCTAATTGTAAAAAGAAACCTATCTTTGCCCTGTTGTTGTGGTTTCCCTGACTGCTACAATGATTTTTAGCGTAAGCTAATCTAGCAATTTATTAAATTGTAAACAAGCTATAAACATGAGAAGCACTACATACATCTTTTTATTACTGGGTCTATTTCTTTCTGTCTCTGGATTGAAAGCACAAGATATCCACTTTTCCCAGTATTACAATGCCCAAATGAATCTAACACCAGCCCTAACAGGTCTGATTGATGGTGATATGCGATATGCAGCAGCTTATCGTAGTCAATGGTCATCCGTACCAGTAGGATATAAGGTCATCTCGGGAGCTTTTGATATGAAATTCGATAAGGATCAAAATCCAAATGGCTTTTTTGGAGCGGGTCTCCATTTATACCATGACCAAGCAGGTGATTCTAAGTTAAGCTCAACTCGATTGAGCTTGGTTGGTAGCTATACACGTAGATTGTTCAGAAACCAATATCTAACGGTAGGGGCCATGGGAGGAGTTACACAACGTGCTTTTTCTATGGATGATTTACGTTTTGACGCTCAGTGGGATGGTGTTAAATATGTACCCGCAAGACCCACCAACGAAACATTTAAAAATACAAAGAAATTTTTCCCAAACATTTCAGCAGGAATAAATTATGGTATAGCAAAATCAAGAAGAACAAGGGTTAACTTAGGAGGAGCATACTATAACATAAACAAACCAAATTCTAGTTTTGAAGGCCAAGATAAAGTAGATTTATATGGACGGATTTCTTTGTATGCACATGGTGCATTAAAATTGTCTAAGATATTTGATGCAGTATTGGCAGTCAACCATCAGGTGCAATATCCGCATGGAGAGACATTGCTTTCGGGGTCAACAAGGATTCACTTGAGTGATACACCACAAAAGAGATTTTACATTGAGCCAGGCTTTGCAGCTCGTTTTGGAGATGCTTTAATTCCTACATTCTATGTGGGCTATAACCAATGGCAGTTTGGGGTAAGTTATGACACAAACGTATCAGCTTTCACAAATGCTTCAACAAATTTGGGTGGGCCTGAATTCACAGTTATATACGTCATTAAGAAACCAGAACCAGTTGAAAGTAAGATTTGTCCACCTTACTTATAATTTTCGCTCAAACAGATAGAAATCAGAATATGAAAAATACGATTACATTTATAGTGATCTTCTTCTTAGTGCCTGCCTTGACTTTTGGTCAAACGAGGAGGGCTTATGAAAAGAAAGCAGAACAGTATCTAAATTCGCAAGATTATTTTGGGGCAATGCGATACTACCAGAAAGCAATAGCCTTGGATTCTGCTAAATTAAATAATGTATTGGGTGCAGCAGACGCAGCAAGAAAGTTTACGGCTTATTCAATTGCAGAAACCCATTATTTAAAAGCTTTAGATATCGATACAACCCATAGTACTGATGCATTGTTTTGGTTAGGTTCGGTGCAAAATAGCCAAGGAAAGTATGAGCTTGCGCAAAAAAATTATCAAAAATGGATGGAGCATAATACGCCATCTAACCCGCTTTATAGTCGTGCACAGCGGTATATTGAGCATAATCTATGGGCTCAAACAAATCCGAAGTTTGAAGAAGAAGTTAAAGTGACGAACCTTGGGGATGATATCAATTCTCCAGACTCTGATTTTGGAACAGCATTTAGGGGGGATAAAATGTATTATTCTTCTTTGAGGTATCTAAATGAAAAGGACAAAGCTAGACCTAAAAGATATTTTTCTAAATTATTAGTTACAGATATTAATGGTGAGGGAAGTAGATTAGACGCAGGATTTAACAAAGAAGTTGGCAAACACATAGGTAACTTAGCTTTTAACCCAGACGGTAATGTGGCCTATTTCACAATGGGTGAATATTCAAAAAACGGAACGATTTCAAGTCAAATATACTATGCAGTGGTCAGTGAGGATGGCAGTTTCGGTGAAGCTGTAAAATTACCAGCCATAATAAACGTGGAAAATGCGAATGTAACTCATCCTTATCTTGTAGAAGTTGACGGTAAGGTGATGATGTACTATGCATCTAATCAGTTTGGAGGAAAAGGAGGATTGGATATTTGGAGTGCAGAATTGTCTGGTTTAGATGATTTCTCAAATATCGAAAACTTAGCTGCTATCAATACAGAAATGGATGAAGTGACTCCTTATTTTCATGCTCGGACGCATACGGTTTATTTTAGTTCAAATGGTTATGCGGGATATGGAGATTTAGATATCTTTAAATCTGTACAAAAAGACGGAGTGTTTGGGGAGGTGGTAAATCTTAAAAAACCAACCAACTCTAGTTACAACGATACATACTACAGACTTTCAGAAGACGGAAAAAAGGGTTATATTGCCTCTAACAGACCAAGTTCGGCTCAGATTGACCCTGAAACAGGAACTTGTTGTAATGATATTTATGAATTAGATGTCCCTGTAAATGTGCGTTTGATTGTCAATACACTAAACAAACTTAGCAAAGAAGTCTTGAACGGTGTAGAAGTTCAAATAGTGAACTTGACGGATGGTACTATTGATACAGTCGCATTACAGACTGATGGTAGTCGTTACTTTTTTCCTCTAGAAATTGGTAAAGATTACAAGATAGTGGGAATGAAAGATGGTTTCTTAGGTGACGAAGTTTTGGTTTCGACCAAAAACTTGAACGGGACCGAAACGATTGAAAAAGATTTGATGCTAGAACCTAAGTTAGAGTTAATAGCTTTAACTTTTGATAAAATCACTCAGACTCCTTTGCCTCGTGCAGGTGTTCGTTTGATTAACTTGACAGATGATACAAAGGTTCAAAAAGTCAATGATAAAAGCAATGAGTTTAAGTTTGCAATAGACTATGGTAAAGACTATATGTTGATTGCATACAGAGAAGATTTTACAACGGACACGGTTCTTTTTTCAACAAAGGACATGCCTTTTGAAAGCGAAACTTTAACGAAAAAGTTATACTTAGAGAAGGACGAAGGGATTTATGCTTCATTGCCTATTTACTTTCATAATGATGAACCAAATCCTAGAACCACTTCTGTTACGGCAACGTCTAGTTATGAAACGTCATACAACCGCTATAAAAAGCTGCAAGGCTTGTATAGAAAAGAGTATTCTAGGGGGTTTTCTGCTGGAGAAAAACAAGCAGCAATGGATGAGGTAGATAGATTTTTTGATGATGAGGTAACCAAAGGATATGAAAGTCTGAAACGATTTGCGGATAGATTGAATAAATATATGGGCAGGAATAAGTCGGTGGATATCGTGATCAAAGGATTCGCAAGTCCATTAGCTCCAGCTGATTACAACGTAAGCCTTACAAAAAGAAGAATTGACAATGTCGAAAAATTCCTAAAAGAACAATTAGGAGGTACATTAGCTCCTTACTTCAATAGCGGACGAATTAAAGTAGTCGTAGAGCCTTATGGCGAAACAAAAGCCGCACCTGATGTAAGTGATTCGCCAAAGAATAGAAAAGAATCTGTTTACAACCCGAAAGCAGCAAGAGAAAGAAGAGTTGAGATATTACAACTAAAATCAGCCCCTAATAGAACACTTTACGCAAAAACAACTAAACAGCATAATATGAAAAATTTTACATTTTTAACCAACAAAACTTGGGGCGTAGTTTTCGCACTAGCTCTTACGTTTTTGAGCGTAAAATTATCAGCCCAAATTAACATTAACTTAGTCTTGCAACACCCAACGCAAGTGAACTATACAAACGGAGGGGCGGAGGCTAATCCTACTGGAGGTACAGCTCCATATAGTTATGCTTGGAGTGTCTCGACGGCTTCTGGTCATATTGCTTGGAGTCTTACGGCAGGAGAGTACAGTGTAACGGTAACCGATGCAGATGGGCAAAGTGTAACCGAAAACTTCACCTTAGTCGTAGGCGGTTCAGGGACAGGTTCTTCTGACCTTCAGGCAGGTATTAAGAAGCAAGATATTTCTTGTAATAATTACAATGACGGTGCAGTTATGTCAGAGGCGACAGGTGGTCAACCTCCATACACTTATTTATGGAGTACAGGTTCTAAAGACGAATACATCTCAAACTTGAGTAAAGGTGATTACACATATACTGTGACGGATGCGCTTGGAAATACTGCTTCCGCAACAGCATCTATTGTGGAGCCAATCGCAACTGCTGTAACGATTACAAAAAGCCAAGAATGTGGATTGCCCGTTGATATCACAGTAACCGTTAATGAAGGAAAAGGTCCCTTTACACTTATGTGGCTAGAGGGGGGTGTCCTTTTAGATGCAAAAGAAGGTCTTAACTCAGGAGAATCATTTACTTTTACAGCTGATAAACAAACTGTTTATTACCTGTGTACCATGAATGCTGATGGTTGCCCACATGATAATTGGGTGCCCGTTGCAGGCGGATTTGAATTACAAGCCAACGTGACACAAGGAGATTGTGATGGTACTCAGGCAAGTATTGGCTTATCGCCAACAACAATTAATGGTCCAGCAACATATAGTTGGGAGGGTCCAAATAACTTTGTCTCAAATGACCAAAATATTGATAACCTAGCAGCAGGAACCTATAGCGTTACAGCTACAGATGCTGGCGGGTGTACCGCTACTTACAATACAACTGTTACAGAAGGTGGAGCAACAATGACTGTTGATGAAAATTTATTGAGTTCAAGACAGTGTGAAGGACAAATGGTTAGCCTTTCAAATGCTAATCCAAATGCAGACAAGTATCACTGGGAACTTCCAAGTGGCGAAGTGATTACAAGCCCTTATGACTTCTCAACCTTAGGAGAAGGAACACATATTCTAAATCTAGTACCAAATGAAGGTAACCCTTGTGCTGAGACGGTAACTCAAGAGGTAGTAGTCGGCGCTCCAGCAGTCGCTAACTTCGATTTCAAATTAGTGGGTTGTTTAGAAAGTGTTGAATTAACAGACTTATCTACTGCTCCTTCTCCTATTACGGGATGGTCGTGGGATATTGCTGGAACAGAATTTAAAGAACAAAATCCTAAAATTCCGGCTGATTTAATCAATAGTGAAGACTTTAATGCTAAGTTGACAATCGAATTTGGAGACGGTTGTTCTTTAACTTTAGACAAAATGATTCCTGTGGTTTCAATTGAAGAAAATGTACCACCTACCGCTTTGATTTGTGAGGAAGGAGGAAGTGTTTCTTTGAATCCTGGAGGAAGTTCTGCATACCAATATACTTGGAGCCCTGCGACAGGATTGGATGATCCGAATAGCCCAAATCCGACAGCTAGTCCTTCTGAAACACAAATCTACACGGTTGATATTGTAGATGTCAATGGTACAGAAAACTGCATGGTTACACAACAAGTAGAAGTGGTGGTTGCTCCTATCAGTATGCAAGCTGCTGGTGATACAGTACTTTGTGATGATGGGGCTATGGCTCCGTTGGTGGCCAGCCATGATGGAGATGACTTTGCTTGGTACGACAATGCTGAATTAACAGGAACACCCGTAAGTACTGCTTTAAATTTTATGGCTGAACCAGGTACTTATTATGCAGTTTCTACAAATGATGCAGGATGTAAGGAAGTCCAAGAGATTCAAGTATCATCAAGCCCAATTTCAACAGGGCTAGTTCAAGATGAATTTACGTTATGTAATGAAGATGAAGCAACGCTAGAAGTGGTTTCACCAGCAAGCACAGATTTAATTGAGTGGTTTAATGGAAATGAATTAATAGGAACGGGTAATCCTTTCCCGCTTGATTCTCCACAGTCAGGTGAATACACCGTTGTGGTAACCAATGAAGATGGCTGTACTGCTACTGAAAAGGCTACTGTTGAAGTGATTGAAATAAATGTTGAAGCAAGTGCTGATCCTATAGAAATATATAGAGGTCAGACAGCTGATTTAGATTCAGATGGCGGCTTTATGTCTTATAGCTGGACTCCAGACGATGGTTCTATTGATAACCCGAATACTGCCAACCCAGTTATTACACCACAAGAAACGACTACTTATACACTAGTCGTAACGGACGACAATGGTTGTACCACTTCAAGTTCCGTAACAGTTACAGTGAAAGAAACTGAATGTGGGGAGCCATACATATACTTACCCAATGCTTTCACTCCAAATGGTGATGGCAATGGCAATGATGTGCTTTATTTGCATGGATTGAATTTGTCTCAGATACAGTTATCTATCTATAACAGATGGGGACAATTGGTCTTTGAGACTTTTGACCAGTCAATAGGGTGGGATGGCACCTTTAATGGTGAGCCTGTAGTACCAGATGTATATGGCTTCTACCTACGAGTCACTTGTGACAATGGAGAAAAATATTTCAAGAAAGGTAATATTACCGTATTGAAATAAGCTGCTGTTTAATTTAACCTAAGAAAAAGCTGCAACCTACTGGGTTGTGGCTTTTTTTGTTAGTAGCTGGAGGTCAAAAAAAAAAGGCTTTTTTAGCTTAAATGTTAAAGGTTTCTATTATATTTGCCATTGATATTTTTCTTTTAACAAATAATAATTGCACTATGAGTAAGTTCGATGAACAAATTGACATTTACCTAGCAGAATTTAAGGATAACCTTAAAATGTCTGTCGATGAGGATTTATTAAGAAGTATTACTAAAGGTTTAGGGCCATCTATCTACGGATTAGATGCTTCTAGAGTATCTTGTTCAGATCCAGAAGAAATGGCTAGAGTTAAGAATAATTTCGCGATTAAGAAGTTAGGATTAGCTGATGATGCTGCTACGGATGCTGCGCTAAAGGAAGTTTGTTCAGAAATGGGCAGCTCTAATAGAAACAAGTTCAGAGCTATGTTTTACTACTTGTTAGTTAAGAAGTTTAACAAAGAAGGAAACTTCTAGGTTTTACAGTATGATTAATGTTTAGAACCCAATACTTTTAGTATTGGGTTTTTTTTGTATCTAAAGTAGTAATAGGTAAGTCAGTGATTGTTAAACCAGCGAAAGCATATAAACCTAAAATAAATTCAGCTGCCTTATTTATTTTTTAATTTTGCAGGTTAGTACTGTTATATCATCTGGAAAGGATTGAGCCCCCTTAAAATCCAAAACATATTGATATAGTTTTTCATTAAACTGATTTGCTGAAAGATGAAAATGCTCTTTCGAGAAATCAATTAATTTTTCTTCTGAAAGGTAATTTCCTTCATCATTGGTCAAGTCCGTAATGCCATCCGTAAAAGAAAAAATTAAATTGGGCCTTGACAATTCTTCATAGCCCATTTCAATCATCGGTAATTGCTCGATTGCACCCAAGACTAAACACCCATCTCGAAGGGTCGTTACCTTGGATTGACTAATCATTATGGGAGGGATGTGACCAGCATTGATGTACGATAAAGTATTGTTCGGTAAATCAAGAATACCAATGAAGAAGGTAATGAATCGCTCCCCCTTTGTGACTTCAAAGATTGATTTATTCAATTGCTGAACCAATGTAGTTAATGAGGTTTCTTTGAAAATAAGCCCACGTAGTATGGCTTGAAAATTAGCCATCAGCAAAGCAGCACTAATACCCTTACCCGAAATATCTGCAATACAAAAGGCAAAACGATCTCCATCCAAAGGAAAATAATCATAATAGTCCCCGCCCACTTGAGAATGTTGTCTATATATCTTGTCTATTTCAAAAGTAGTTTGATTGGGCAGTGTTTTGGGTAAGAGCATTTGTTGAATCTCTGAAGCTAGAGATAGCTCCTTGTTCATGACTTCTTGCTCTACTTTTGCTCGGAAGAGTCGTTTGTTCTCAACACCAACCGCTATGAAATTAGTAATAGCAGTAATGAATTGTATTTTGTCATAGGCATCAAGCTCGCCAGCTATTCCTCCAAGATAAGCGCAGGCGATGGGGTGATCTTTGTGCCTTACGGGAATGATAAAGTCAAATTGATTAAGAAAAGTACTTTTGTTTTTTTCCGCTTTTGTAGGCTCCGATAAGGATAAGGGTATATCATCCTTCGTGAACTTTTTCTTTTGGATGCCTTTGGAGGTAACCATTTGCCACTTGCCTTGATTATTAACGAGTAGTGCTAATCTCTTGATTCCCAAATCCCAAGTAACAAAGGAATTATACATTTTGTAAAGCCCTTCCTCATGGAGATTGTTATTAATGGCCTGGGTGATGGCAAGGAGACTATTCATTTGCAACTTTTTAAGATGCAATTCATGTTCTAACTGCTCCATTCGAGTGGATGGGCTTAATATTTTAGGGGTCTTTTCCATTAGTATTGGAAAGGTACAATCTTTTTGATACCTAAAAAAAAATAATCCTAGAAAACTACCTATTAAATGGAATGCGCCCCCCTCTTTTCTTGAAAGAATAAGGGTTTTCCACAAGTTTTCCACAATGTGGAAAACTTATATATATTCGTATTATATTGATAATCAACTAGTTATAAGGTTAATCCACAAAATGTGGAAAACTTTGGGTATTTGAAGTTGATAAAGTCCTTACATTTGTTGTCCAATGATGGCGAGTGTAACTATTCGCTTGGAAGTTGGAGCGAAACGAAAAACTACCATTCCCCTCAAAACAGGGAAGTTGTTGAAGATAAGCGGAGTATCCGCCAAAGAAGCGGTTTGATTTACATTGTTTCCGGGCGGGCTAACATTTTTTGTTAGTTCGCCTTTTTTATGCGCAGATGCCAGTTTGTTCAAATAAATGTAGGAGAATTACATCATTTTATTCCGCCTAAAAAATAAAGCCAATATAGCGGAAATGAGAATAGAGATCAGGATAATCCCAACAAAGGCAAAGGAATTATGCTCTAGCCCATTTGGCACATTCATACCATAAAAACTGGCAATTAAAGTAGGAACCATCAATAAGAAAGTGATAATGGTCAGCCGATGGATGACCAGATTGAGGTTGTTAGAAATAATGGAAGAGTACGTATCCATTGTGCCTTTCAAAATGTGCGTATAGAGGTTTGCCATAGCAAGCCCCTGAGAAGCATCAATGATGATGTCTTCTAATAGATCTTCTAGATCTTCTTGTCCTCGGAGCTCCAAATGATCCGACCTTTTTAATTTCCTTTTGAGTAGTTCGTTGGCACTCAAAGCATCTACAAAATAAACCAAACTTTTTTCGATTGATAACAATTGTTGCAGTTCAATATGTTTACTAGTGGAGTTAAATAGTTTTTTCTCAATTTGATTTCGTGTGCCATTTAATTTGCGCAAGCTAGTCAAAAAACGATATACATTATGCTCCAATATTTTTAATATAAAATGTTTTCGGTGAGAGATATCTACTTTGACCCGACCCTTGAAAAATAATTCTAGGATGGGGTTCGTATTATTGGAAATAGTGATGAGATGATCATCTTCTGTTAAGATAATACCTAATGGTTCTGTAACAAATAAAACATCCTCTTCCCGTTCGGTTTCTTTTTCAATGGCTACAGAAAAAAGTATGAGCTTAGCTTCGTCTTCTCGTTCATAACGCGCTCTTTCCTCAGAATCTAATGCATCGGTTAAAAAGTCAGG
>JAJRQS010000360.1 GCA_024280135.1 Bacteroidota bacterium
CCAAGTATCTTAAAATACTTCATACGGCTACTTATCCACTGATTCTTATCAATGATGATGGTTCAGAACATCCCTCTCGTGATGTGTTATATGTTAAAGGGAACTTACTTGGAGAACCTATACATATTTTCGTGAATCACTGGCCTTCGAGAAGTGGGGGAGAAGCTAGGTCTAAGCCTAATAGAATTAAGGCTGCCGAAATTTGTAAGCATTTAACTGATTCTATCTTTTCTGTAAATCCGAAAGCACAGATTGTTTTGATGGGAGATTTGAATGACGACCCCATTAGTGACTCTGTGAAGAAAGTGATTGGAGCAAAAGGTAAAGCGAAGAAGGTAAAGAAAAAGGGCTTTTATAATCCTTGGATGAAGTTATATAGAAATGGTGAAGGAACCTTGGCGTATCGAGATGCATGGAGTTTGTTTGATCAAATAATTGTATCAGAGTCTTTTTTGAATCCTACAGAAAAGGGCTTTCAATATTACAAGGCACATGTATTTAACCCAAAATATTTAATACAAAAGCAGGGGAAGTATAGAGGATACCCATTTAGGACTTTTGCAGGAGGTAAGTATATCGGTGGATATAGTGATCATTTTCCTGTCTATATGACTGCCATTCGAAAAGTGACTAAGTAATTTTTTAATGTGAAGAATAGCGACCATTAAGTTGTTACTTTTTAATATTTATCCCGTATCACTGTGGAAAAAGAATTTAAAGCACTCGAATTAAATGATGATTTTAGATTTGCACTCAATGAAATTGAGCGGGAAGGAAAGAATTATTTTATAACCGGGAAAGCCGGTACAGGGAAAAGTACTTTCTTAAATCTACTACGAAATACGACTCGAAAAGAAATGGTCGTCTTAGCCCCTACAGGAGTAGCAGCTATTCATGTTAAGGGACAAACCATTCACTCATTTTTTGGCTTTGCACCTAGGCTATTAACGATACGAGATATAAAGCGGGTCTATGAAAAGAAACGACGTTTATATCTGAAAATGGAGATTTTAGTTATTGATGAAATCTCCATGGTGCGAGCAGATATGTTGGATAATATCGACAGAATGCTGCGTGTGAATAGAGATGATCCTAGACCCTTTGGTGGTGTTCAAGTAGTGTTAGTAGGCGATTTGTTTCAACTGCCTCCCGTCGTGGCTAGTGATGAAGAAAAATATTTTATTCAGACGAATTATGAAACGCCCTATTTCTTTTCAGCAAAAGTATTTGGAGATGGTTTTCACTTGGAGTTTATGGAGTTTAGGAAAATATATCGCCAAGAGAATAGAATGTTTCTACGGCTTTTAGATGCAGTACGAAGTGGAGGCATTGATTATGATGACCTGGAAGATTTGAATGTACGTTATTTACCAAAGTTTGAATCGGAGGCTTTTTATATTACCCTTTCCGCAAGGAACGCAACCGTCAATAAAATTAACCAAAGCCACCTCGATGCCATTCAGTCTCCTGTCGTCAATTATTTTGCAAAAATAAAAGGAAATTTCCAAGAGCGTCTATTTCCGACAGGCCAGATACTTGCGTTAAAAGTTGGCGCACAAGTTATGTTTTTAAGGAATGATCCAGAAAAACGCTTTTATAATGGGACGATAGGACGCATTTTAACTTTGAATCCGGATAAAATAATGGTTGAAATAAAAGAGGAAGAAACGACTAGAACGATAGAAGTGCCAAAAGTAGATTGGGAGATTGTCAAATATAAAATTGACGAAAAAAATCCAACAAAGATTGAAAATGAAGTAATCGGTACTTTTACTCAGTACCCATTACGTACAGCCTGGGCGATTACCATTCACAAAAGTCAAGGAAAAACTTTTGATAGAACCATTATAGATTTGGGGAAAGGTGCTTTTGCTCATGGACAATTATATGTGGCTTTGAGTAGGTGTAGAACACTAGAAGGAATTGTACTAAAAAAACAAATCTCCATGCAGGATATCATCGTGGATGAAAGGATACTTGAATTTTATCAAAGCTTTGTTTGAAGTTTGCTTCAGAAACCCCTACCTTTGTATTATCAGGTAACACACACACTAGACACTACCACTTTAAAATGCATTCCTTCCATGAAAGATGCTTTATTGCTGTTTGTATTGTGGGTATTTTCGACGACTATTTCTTTTAGTCAATGTCCACAAGGAGAATTAATATTGAATAATCAAGTTCAAGTTGATTATTTTACGTTCCAATGTCCAGATCAAGATACGATTTTTGGTGATTTAGTAATTGGTGATGTCAATACTGACATTAAGGATTTAACAAATATGAACAATGTAAAAGTTGTTCTCGGCGGACTATCGATTCGAGGGACTGATAGTCTTTTTACCCTTCAAGGTCTTGACAGTATCAATGTTGTTAAAGGGCAAATTAGTATTTTGAATAATGCCCGATTAAAAACAATTTCAACTCTTGATAGTATTTCAGAAGTTTCGGTCGAGATATTTATTAATAATAACGAAGCATTGGAATCCCTAGAAGGATTGAATGGTATTAAAATTATTGATGGAGATCTAATCATTTCGAACAACCCCGAATTAAGAAATATTACAGCACTTACTAACCTAAATGACGTAAACGGAAGTATTAGAATTCATAATAATACTAGACTGAAAGACCTGTCTGGCTTAAAGAATATAAGCCTTATCCCAAATGGCCTCTCAATCCAAAAAAATGATTCCTTATTAGCATTCACGGGTATGGAAAATGTTGATACTATCGGTGCCTTTTTGACAATAGCTTTTAATAAGTCGTTAGAAAATCTTACAGCGTTGGATAATTTGAAAGATGTTGGTGGAGATTTATTCATTAGTGCAAATGAAGCTTTGTCGGATTGTGCTGGCTTGTGTAATTTGTTGAATACAAATGGAGTAAGTGGAAATATTGGAATTGGTGGAAATATTGGAGAATGTCTTAATAACAGCACGCTTCTACCGATTTGTTTAACCTTACCTGTTGAAGAAACAACCAATTCGGCTATTAAAGTGAGTCCGAATCCAGTAAAATCAACCCTTTTAATTGATTTTCCAAAAAATCAGTCTATTATTTCGGTTAAGATGTTTACCCTTTCGGGAAAAAGCATACCTTTAGGTTTAATAATGAACAATAGTATTGATGTTTCAGGTTTAAAATCTGGTCTTTATTTACTTTTTGTGCAAACGAATACAGCTATCTTCCACCAAAAAATTGTTGTGGAATAAGTATAATTTTTATTCTATGACCAATCAACCACCTCCATCCTTTATCAAAAGTAAAGATGCTTTTGATGAGTTTATACAATTGCATAATGACATAGACTGGATTGGATTTGATACAGAATTCATTGGCGAACATCGGCTCATTCCTTTGCTTTGTTTAATTCAGATATCAAGTGAACATGGTATTTTCTTGATCGATACTATTACGATTGAGGATATTTCTCCATTATTGGACTGGATGGAAGATCCGAATATCCTTAAATTGACACACGCAGGGAATAATGATTATGCTTTACTTTATGCATTGTATAATACCCATCCTCAAAATGTATTCGATGTACAGATCGCAGCTGGTTTTTTAGGCTATCCCTATCCTGTTGGTTTCCAAAAAATGATTAAGGACGAATTAGGCCAAATGATTGGTAAAGCGGCTGGTGTGACGGATTGGAGTCGTCGTCCGCTTTCGCAAAAACAATTAGTTTATGCCGCGGATGATGTCAGATATCTATATGAACTATGGACTAGATTTAAACAAAGGTTAGTAGAGTCAAAAATGAATACTTGGGCGCAAGAGGAATTTGAAATTATGTTAGCTGCGGCCACAGCTTCGAGTGATTGGCAAGAGGAGTTTGTTAAGTTTAGAAAAATGTCTAAACTGTATGCCAAAGAAAAAAAGTTAGTGTTAAGAATTATAAAATGGCGTGCAGAAGAGGCGGCGCGTATGAATGTCTCAAAGGATTCCGTTTTTCCCATGAAAATGTTAATGGAAGTTGTTAAAAGTATTAAAGAATCTGAAAACGAAATAAGAAAACATAGATTACTAAATCGGTCAAAAATAAGACGTAACTGGACATTATTTCAAGACTTCTATTTTGATGATAATACAACACAGGAAGAAGCTGAACTGCTAAAAAAAGTGAATAACATTCAGAAAAAAACACCTACAGAGAATTTACGTTATACCTTTTTAAAGCTAATGATAAAGCAGAGATGTTATGACTTTGGAGTACCAGAAGGGCTGGTAGTCAATGGTTTAGGGTTGAGTAACCCACTCTTAGATAACTTTCCAAAAACATTAACAGCAGGTTGGAGAGGGGAGATGTTGGGCCCAACTTTGGTTGACTGGCTAGAAAATAAAAGCCCTTTAATTTTTGATTTTGAGAAAGAACACTGTATTGTCAGAAGGAAATAATTGTTCCTAAATATTTTTAATGGATACGCTGATAGACATACAAAATGTTTCCATCAAATTTTTTGATGAACCCGACTATGCTTTAGCACCTGTTAGCTTAGTCATTAGCAAAAAAGAAGTTTTAGGAATTTATGGCCCATCTGGTCAAGGAAAAAGTTTATTGGCACTTGCGATTACGGGTTTGTTGCCAGCAGATGCTATTGCAAACGGGCAAATTTCTTATTTTTTTGGTGCTAAAATAACGATAGACCTTAGTAAGAAACAACGCTTACCTAGGAAGTTGCTATTAAAAATAGCCATGATTTTTCAGAACCCTGGAGAAGCACTTAATCCTACCATGAGATGTGGAGATCAAATATCAGAAGCTTTGTTGTCCTTTGATAAAAAAGTACGTAGCGAAAAAGTTTTTGCTTTACTTGAAGAAGTTAATCTAAAAGAAGCCCATCGTTTTGCGCAAGCTTATCCACACGAACTATCCGGAGGAGAACAGCAAAGAGTTTTAATCGCAATTGCCTTGGCAAAGGAGATTAAATTGTTAATCGCTGATGAGCCGACTTCTGCTTTGGATATTTCGACTCAGCGTGATATTTTGAATTTGATTTTAGCTTTAAAAGAAAAGTATGGAATGACTATTTTATGGACCAGTCATGATAGCCACATTATGAATTACATGACGGATAGAATTTTTTCTTTATCAAATGGTCATTACCTTACAAACCTTGATTTAAGTAGTCTTAGTCATACAAAAGGAGTTCAGGGCACAAAGGAAATCATCCTGTCTGTACAATCTATTTCAAAAAGTTATTTGAAAAGAGGACATAAAATGAATGCGTTAAAAGAGATTTCTTTTGATATCTATAAAGGAGAAATTTTAGGTGTTTTGGGAGCTTCTGGATCTGGAAAAACAACTTTAGCTAAGATCTTAACGGGGCTTACAAAACCCGATAGTGGGAAATTTAGTTTCAATGGAAAAACCAACGAAATCCAATTGATTTTTCAGAATGCCTTGGCTTCTTTGGAGCCTACTAGGACGGTTTTGGATAGTGTAATAGAAGTGGTAAAGTATAATATGCCACTAGTTGATAAGAGGGAGAAAGCTTTAGAATTACTTGAAAAGTTTGATATTTCTGATGGATTATTCAACCGTTTTCCGCATGAATTATCGGGTGGACAGCAAAAGCGTGTAGCGATAGCCAAAGCTTTGGCAACTTCCCCGAAGATTCTTATCCTAGATGAGCCCACTGCCGGTCTTGACAATGAACTTGCAGATAAAGCCAATGCTTTGTTTTTAGAGCTGGTGAGAGCAGATGGATTAACAATAATTTACATTTCACACGATGTAGAGGTCATTGTTAGTATTGCGGATAAGGCACTAGTGCTTCAAGAGGGGGAGATTGTCAATTACGGCGACCCAAAGTCTCTTTTTTCCTAAGTTTCTATGGTTTAGAAAGAGGATAGCCACGAATGCACGAATTTTGCGCCCTTGACCCTTGACCGTTAACCCTTTACCACCTTAAAACCACTACACCTTTTTTTTCCTTTACCCTTCGCCCTTTACAGATATAAGTAGTGTGAATGCATAGTTTAGTCTAAAATAATACGTAAGTAGTATTGTTTTTCGTACCTTAGTGCTTTATATAAATCAGTGGGTAATTGCCACTACTAAAATTTGCATTATGATACCACCACAGTTTTTAATTGTCATAGTCGGGCTTTTATTCCTAGTCTCCCAGAGTGTATATATGGTCAAGCAACAATCCATTGCAATCCTAGAGCGTTTTGGAAAATTTGTTGAGTTTAGTAGACCAGGCCTACACTTTAAGGTACCTTTTATTGATAAGATTGTTGCGAAAGTGAATCTTAGAGTGCAACAACTAGATGTAGAAGTTGAAACAAAAACGAAAGATGATGTATTCGTACATTTAAAAGTATCGGTTCAGTTTCGGGTTATTGAAGATTCGGTCTACGATGCTTTTTATAGGTTAGATAACCCCTATGAACAGATTAATTCATATATATTTGATACAGTACGTGCGGAAGTACCCAAGATGAAGCTAGATGATGTGTTTGAACGAAAAAACGACATTGCACATGCCGTACAAGATGAATTAGGGGAGGCGATGGAAGTATATGGCTATCAGATTGTGAAGGCATTAGTGACGGATATTGATCCAGATGCTGAAGTGAAAAGAGCGATGAATAGAATTAATGCTTCAGAAAGAATTAAAGTTGCTGCAGAGCACGAAGGAGAAGCTGAGCGTATTCGGATCGTTGCAAAGGCGACAGCAGAGGCAGAAAGCAAGCGCCTGCAAGGTCGTGGTATAGCAGATCAACGAAGAGAAATTGCACGGGGTATTGAAGATTCCGTGGAGAGCTTGAATAAAGTGGGCATTAACTCTCAAGAAGCTTCTGCACTTATCGTTGTAACACAGCATTATGATACTTTACAAAGTTTGGGCGAAACAACTAAGAGTAATTTAATACTACTACCCAATTCTCCAAACTCGGCAAATGATATGTTGACTAGTATGTTAGCAGCATTTACGGCTTCGGCGGAATTAGGCGAACAGAATAAAATTAAAAACATATAATACTTATTGACTAGCCAAGCTTACTGAGATTGTGAAGTAAGCTTCGCTTTTTAGCAATAAAACATCTGTGCGATGAAAGCTTATTTAGACCTATTGAAGTACATCAAAGAGAAAGGTACTGATAAAGGAGATAGAACAGGAACCGGGACAAGAAGCGTTTTTGGCTATCAAATGCGTTTTGATTTGCAGGAAGGTTTTCCGATGTTGACAACTAAAAAACTGCACCTTAAGTCTATTATTCATGAATTATTGTGGTTTTTGAATGGAGACACCAATGTTAAGTATTTGCAGGACAATGGCGTGCGAATATGGAACGAGTGGGCAGATGATTCTGGTGACTTAGGGCCCGTATATGGCAAACAGTGGCGTAGTTGGGAAGGGGCAGATGGTCATACGTATGACCAAATAGCTGAGGTAATCAAAACGATTAAAAACAATCCTAATTCAAGAAGAATCATTGTGAGTTCTTGGAATGTGTGTGATTTGGATCAAATGGCGCTTAATCCTTGCCATGCTTTATTTCAGTTTTATGTGGCAGATGGCAAGTTGTCTTGTCAATTGTATCAGCGGTCGGCTGATGTATTTTTAGGAGTGCCTTTTAATATTGCGTCCTATGCATTATTGACGATGATGGTTGCCCAAGTAACAGGATTAGAGTATGGGGATTTTATCCATACTTTTGGGGATGTTCATTTATATAACAATCATTTTGAGCAAGCAGAACTTCAATTAACTAGGACACCTAAGCCACTTCCGCAAATAAAAATCAATCCCTTAATTAGGGAGATTGACCAGTTTACTTTTGAAGATTTTGAATTGATAGACTATGTGCCAGATCCTGGAATCAAAGCTAGTGTAGCCATTTAAAGTTTAAAACATCACCCATTATACCTTAAGATTACATCCAATCTCTTTTGTCTGTCTCAATAACCATCAACACATAGTCACGTATGCTTTTTGCTTGCGCCAAATCTAGATAAGGCATGCGCTTGATCCCAGCGGCTGTATAAAATATGATGGAGGCTAGTTTCTTTCGGTGTTGAAAAGGTGATTGTTTGATTGCTACTCCTTGTATTTTGTACGTTTGGAAAAGCAAATGGTCGTTTGCAAAATGTCCTCCTTTGATGTGAATGACTTCTTCATTCATTCCAATTTTTTTCTTTTGTTGGAATAAATAAGCGCGAATCATCAAAAAAGGAATCAACAATATTCCGGCAATGATGATTTTTTCATTTGGAAAATAAAAGAGGGCTGTAATGGCAGCTACCAATAAAAGACTAAGTATAACAAGTTGTCGAATCAGAAGCCATTCTGATGGTGATATAAATTCTTTTACCTGATACGGGTCATCTTTAAAATAGGTTTGTAATGTGACGTTAATGTGATTTTGCGAAAGCCCAGCAAGATGAATACTACTCCCTTTTTGTTTAACGGTAGTAGAGGAAGCTTGCTTGATTTCCATGCTGTGAATCTTTGGGATTTTTCGTAAAAGATTATCTCGCCAATGAAAAAGTTGAATCTTGCTATCTTTAATAGTGATTTCCCTTTTGGTAAATAGCCCATAGCTAACTTTGAAGCCATCCGTGATACGTATAAATTTAAGTTCAAAATATTTAATAATACTTCGGATGAGAGAAATCAAAATAGAAAAAATGGCATATACAATTATAAACCCCCCTAGAATTAATAGACTAGAATTAATAATTTGGTCAGTGTCAATATTTTTATCGATAATTTCTTCTAAATTTATATCGACATCCTGAAGTGTGTTTTGCAACCAAAAAAGTAAGGCAACGGGAAGTAAAGCGGATTTTAGATGATTTTGCGTAAGCCCGACTTTTAATAAATCTACAAAGCTTAGTTGAAATAAAACCTCACCTATGTGTCTTATGCTCGTTTTGATTTCTACCTCTTCTTTCGGAAGGAGGTCAATTCTTTTGCTGGCTAGAATAGTAGATCTTAAACTTTCCGCCTTTTTATTAGAAAGCGCATAAAGCTCGAATTCTGAACCTTTAGACCCTGCGGTATCAATTTCTAGTTCAACAACAGAAAGTGCTTGATGAATAATACTTTGTTTGAAGTTGATAGATTGGATGCGCTCAAATGGGATCACCATTTTACTACGCTTGAAAACACCTTTCTTTATAATTAATTCTTCTGCTACAACTTGAAAAGTATATCTGAAAAACGAGACAATACCAAAAACGACCCCTATTAGTAATAGAATACCAAAAATAATCTTTGTTGTGATTCCTGCACTAAATATCGTAGCGACCAAAAAAGGTAAAAGTATCTTAAACCAAGTCTTATAGAGCTTATAAATGATTAAGGGTATCGCCGCATAAGATTGGCGACTAGGCATTGAAAAGTCATATATCTGCTTCATCCGCAATGCTTTTCTGCGCAATGTAAGCTTTCAGCTTTTCCGCTTTTTCAGGAAGTAAGGCCGGAATAGATAAGTCACTTTGACTGCCTCCAGCGGTATAGAGTTTTAAAGTAGAATACCCCATCCAACGAGCAATAGGCCCTTGTGTCACTTCACTATGTTGTACTCTTACAAAGGGAATCGCAATTTCACTTCTCCACAAAAATCCATCTTTAAAAACTAAATCATGGTGACGAACTTGATAGCCCATACTGCCAAAACGCTTTAGTCGAATCCAAGTTAATGCAAGTAAAAACAAAAAAACAGCCAAGATTACTAACCCAGTATAAGGTGCCAAAAAAGCTAATTTTTTTAAAAAATAAAGAACACCAAAACCTATAAAAAGTAGCATTGCAAAGAGACCATTTTCAAGCAGGATGACTTTTTGTATCCAGACTCGAGAACGTCGTATTCAATGTCATGAACTTCGGGAAGAGCGTCTGAATCAATTTTATTATTTGAAAATATCATGAATTTGCCTCTTTCTTTTCTTTTTCCTTTTTCTTCTTTATGAGCTCATTTTTACGCTTGTAATAGTAATAGGTTTCTAGTTGGGCTTGAATGGGTAGATCCGTGTCAGCCGCTCTATACTTTAAAGAACTCTGCCCATCAAGAACTCGTGCTTTTATATTATCCGAAAGTTGAATAGTAAGATAATCAGCTATTTCCTTTTTGAGGGTTTTGTCTAATATCGGAAAAGCTGTTTCTACACGACCAGAAAGATTACGCGTCATTAAATCTGCAGAGGATAAATAAAATAAATCATCGCCCTCATGATGAAATCTAAAAACACGACTATGCTCTAAAAAGCGATCGACAATACTAACACCTTTTATATTCTGGCTCACTTTGGGCAACTCGGGAATCAAACAACATACACCTCTGATAATTAATTTTATTTTCACACCAGCCTCACTTGCCTTATAGAGTTTTTCAATGATAATAGGGTCTTGTAAGCTATTACATTTAATAGTTATTTTTGCCTTTTTACCCATTTTTGCTTGCCGCGTTTCAAAATCAATTAAGCCTTCAATGCCACTTCGTAGGTTAAATTGTCCGACGAGTAACTGCTCAAATTTATGTGGTGGCTTTTTAAAATTTTCCAAATAGTAAAAAACACTAGCCGCTTCTCTTGTGATTAGGGTATTCGCTGTGAACAGACCAAAGTCGCTATATACAGTGGCTGTTCCTTCATGGAAGTTACCTGTACTCAGGTAAGTGTAAAGTACTGGTTTTCCACTTTCCACCCTCCGAAATAATGCTAGTTTTGAATGGACTTTTAAACCTGGAAAACTATATATTACTTTAACCCCAGCTTTTTCTAGTTTTTCGCCCCATTCTAGATTATTCTTTTCATCAAATCTTGCTTTGACTTCGATAAATGCAGTTACTTGTTTACCGGCTCTTACCGCAGCCATCAACGCCTGTTGGATGCGAGACTTTTTTGCAGTCCTGTATTGGATTATTTTAATATGGGTGATATCTGGGTCTTTTGCGGCTTCTTCAAATAGTCGGATGACACTTTCGTATGAATTAAACGGAAGGTTGATGAGGTGATCTTTCTCTTTAATGGCCTCAAAGATATCCTTGCTTTTTTCCAAAGGCGGATAGGTTAGTGGTTCTAGTGGACGATATTTTAAATCATTTCTTTTAAAGCTAGGGAAACTGAAAAAATCAAAATTATTATGGTAGCGTCCTTCAGGTAATAGGTCTAACTTTTCCATCCCAAAAGTCACCATCAAGAAATTCAAAAATGTTTGGGCATATTACGATCATAAACCAATCTGGAGGCGGGGCCTACATTACGTTTAGATAAACTATTTTTAATTTTTTCAATCAAATCACCCGAAAATTCATCATCAATATACAAATCAGCATCCCGTGTCAACTTGATGCTATAAGTATCTATTATATCATAACCGGGAAACATCCAACTGACCGTTTGGCGGACGATGTCATCTAACATAATGACATCCTTTCGCTTACTTTGGGTGGGCAATTCAATAAACCTTGGCAAGATGTCTGAAGGGATGTTTACGATGGCATATTGCGTGGGTGATGTCGGCTTATGCTTTTCCTTCATCATAATAGAAAGATAAAGTGAGGCATTATTTAGAAAAGGTCGTATTTTGTTTTTAACCAATAATACGGGCTGAATATAAGGCAGCATTTTGTCGTGGAAGTAGTTTTCTACAAAATCCATCTGCTCCTTATTCATTTCTAATCTTCTGACTAGATTAATTTTATACTTCCGTAAACCAGGAACAATCTCTTCCATGAAAATACGACTAAACTCCTCCTGTTGCTCATTTACGATGGAATGGATCTGTTTTAATGTCCCCTTAGGGTCGAAACCCAACTCCTTCTTGGTTTTTTTTCCAATACGTATTAGGTTACGCATTTGCCCAATTCTAACTTTAAAGTACTCATCCAAATTCGAAGAGAAAATAGCTAAAAATTGAACACGTGTCAATAAAGGCACAGATTTATCCTTAGCTTCTTGTAATACTCGTCCATTGAAATGCAACCAACTGATATCTCGGTGTAGGTAAGGGTACTTAGCTTTTTTACTCATTGAAAATTTTTTCTCTATAAATTCGATATCTCTCATAGCCATATATTTGTAGTCAAATGTACGTTTTATTGGTGTAATTTGCAAGCGCTTCGAAGCTTCAAACCAAAGCCTACTTACCAAGCTCGAACCCAGGGTTTCCATTTTGACGGAGCTAAGATGTGGTGTTCTTTTTCTTTTTGTTCCTTTCGGAAAAATAAGATCCCAAAATGAAAGAGATCGATGGATAGCCTTACTTGCGGATCTCCTTTCAATTTAGACCAAGCGGCTGACATGCCTTTAGACCAATAGATGTCATCCAATACCACGATGGAGTCTTCCGAAAGGAACGGCTTTATCTGCTCAAAATAGGCTAGAGTAGGGGCTTTTTGATGGTTGCCATCCATGAATACTAAACCTAGTTTATCTAATTTCTGGAGTGAATTTGATAACGTGTTATCAAAAGGACCTTCCATAATATCAATGTTTTTTCCGTAAGGAAAAATGTCAAAATTACGGCGTGCTAATGTGACGGATGATGGATTTCCTTCCAAAGTGATAACCTGCGCATTTAATGCGGCACTTTGCATATAAAGGGTACTTAATCCTAAAGAAGTGCCTATTTCTAGCATTTGATCGGGTTTCAACCAATTAATCAAACGAAACATCCACTGAGCTTTGAGGGGAGAGATTAAAGAGGTTTTGGCGACATCTTTAATTTTTCTTTTGGTGGTCTTACCCATCGAATGACTGCCTGCCCCAAAATCTACAAATGTAATTTCTCGCTCCAAGTCTAACATCTTTTTCCGCAAGGCTTCTAATTCATCAAAAGCATAATAATGTCTATCGTCTTCTAAGACTTGCTTTGTAAGTTCATATACAAAAGGAGAATGTGTATTATACACCGTTCTAGCTTTCGCAAAATACGTTAGAAATTGTTTTGCAGAAAAAGTATTAGCCATTGATTAGAAAAGTATGAATTAAATTTCTCTCAATTTGCGGCGAAGAATTTTTCCAACATTAGATTTTGGTAACTCATCGATAAATTCAACAACCTTAGGTCGTTTATAACCCGTTAAATTCTCTCTAGCATAAGCTAACAATTCTTTTTCTGTAAGAGACTTATCTTTTTTGACAACAAAGACTTTTACAACTTCTCCAGAGTGCTCATCTGGGATACCAATACAACCAACTTCTAATACTTTGGGATTGGCTACGAGTACTTCTTCTATTTCATTCGGATAGACATTGAATCCTGAAACCAAAATCATGTCTTTTTTTCTATCGACTATCGTCAAAAATCCATCTTCATCGAATTGACCGATGTCGCCTGTATAAAGCCATCCATCTTTAATTGTTTTGGCTGTTTCTTCTGGTCGTTGATAATAGCCTTTCATGACTTGAGGTCCTTTGGCAATGATTTCTCCTGGCTCATTAATCCCCAATTGATTGCCTTCCTTATCAACTATGCGAACGTCAGTCGAGGGGAAAGGTAAACCAATTGATCCCAATTTGCCTAATTCCGCAACAAGTGGGTTTACGCTTACAATTGCACAAGTTTCGGTTAATCCATATCCTTGTGAAAGATAACAGCCTGTGACTTCTTCCCATTCTAGTGATACTGGCGTCTGAACAGCCATGCCCCCTCCTATGGTAATATTAAGATTACTAGTATCCATCTCGCGGAAGGTTTGGTTCTGCAACAGGGCATTAAAAAGCGTATTGACACCAGTCATGATTTGGATTTTATTCCCTTTAAACTCAGCGACTAATTTTTTAATATCTCGCGGATTCGTAACCAAAACATTGTTTGCGCCCATACTGAATAAAGCCAAACCATTTACTGCAAAAGCAAATACATGATACAAAGGCAAAGGACAAATACCTACGACGTCGCTTTTGGGTAAGGAGGGTGTGACGACTGCCTTGATTTGCAACATCGTGGATATCAAGTTATGATTGGTCAACATCGCACCTTTGGAAACGCCAGTCGTGCCACCCGTGTATTGATGAATGATGACATCATGACGGGTTTTTTCAAACGGCTTGATGCTGAACTTTTTGCCTTGCTTGAGGGCTTCAGAAAAGGATACAGGATTAGGTAAGTTATATTTTGGAACCATCCTTTTCACACGCTTCACAATGAAGTTAACCAGTGCTCCTTTGGCAAAGCCTAAAAGTTCTCCAATACTCGTCGTAATGATTGTTTTGATGGCTGTATCCCCTAGAATTTTCTCTAAATTAGCTGCGAAATTATCTAAGATGATAATGGCTTTTGTATCACTATCTGTGAATTGATGTTTCATCTCTCTTGGCGTGTATAGCGGGTTGGTATTAACGACAGTCAACCCTGCTCGTAAGGCACCAAATAATGCAATAGGATATTGCAGTAAGTTGGGCATCATGATGGCAATTTTATCGCCTGGTTCTAGTCCTCGAGATTGTAAATAGGCGCCAAAATCTTTACTGTAGGTATCTAGCTGTTCAAATGAAATAGTTTTATCCATACAAGTGAATGCAGGTTTAGAACCGTATTTTTTTAAAGTTTCGTCGATGATTTCGACAAGTGTTTCATACTGATTAGGATCGATATTGGCAGGAACGCCAGGCGGATAATTTTTTAACCAAGGTTTTGACTCACTCATTTTTTTCTATTTTTTGAAGTGTTTAAAACACTTTAATTTGCAATATTACTATGCCTTTATTGCTCAGGATAAATGGCAATTAAATATCGTTTTGTAATGTTTTCTTTACGATGCGCTGGGTTCAAAAACGATTGTGTTAGTTTTCCTACACGAAAATCATCATAAGTTTTCATCTTGACAAAGTGAATACCTGCTTTTTTTAGCGCAAGTAAACCCGACTTATCTGTGTACAAAAAATTATCATTTTGCGTAAGCTCACGTACTGTCTTTCTGATAGGGAAAAAACTTCTTCCATAAAAGTCCAATGCGTCCATGTGTATCCTGAAACAGGCGATATGTTCCCGTTCCTTTGGATTGTCTTTTAACCAGTGTCCAAGTTGTGAGGTACTTTGGTACTTCAATAATTTGGGGTAGGCATGTCCATTTAAAACGAAATTTAAACCTAGTGCAGTTAACGTGCTTACAAATACCAGTACTTGCATTTTGGGGAGTTTCTTTAAACTCCATAATAACAAACCCAAGGTCATTAAAGCAATTATACCCATGACAATATTTGTTGGGGTAAATATATAAAATAAAAGTATAAATGCGAGTATCCATAGTAAGAAAAGCAGGACTAATTGGCCATTTAAGTTTGTTTTATAGCTCTTTACTGAAATTTTAGCCAAATATGCCCCGATCATCATGCTCGCAAAGGGTATCACAACAAATAAGTGACGGATACTATGCGTATATGGGAATAAGACAATAATGGGCAAGATAAAGCCTGTTAGACTTATGTATTCAGGATATCTATTCCTATTTCGAAAAAAACGAATGCGATGAATTAGTGCTGAGATTAGTACAATTGTCCATGGGAAAAATGCTGCGAATGCTGCAACTATATAGTAAAGGAGATTTGATTCTTTTAGCTCAAAAAAATCATCAGTTAAACCGAAATTTGATTCCCAAAAAAAAGAAACGCCACTAATTCCTTTTGGGCCATCCATAAGTATTTCAGACTGCTTATCAAACTGTTCATATAGTCCATAAAGCATCGGAAGTAGTAAGAGCACAATAATTCCAATGCCTATCAACCACTGCCATTTGAAAATTGTTTTCCATTGCTTGCGCAAAAGCAGATCACTACCAATTATTAATACGGGTACCAATATACCAATCGGACCTTTTGTTAACAGGGCTAGCGCTATTCCTACAGAACCTAGGAAAAGATTGTTAAAATGTTGGTTATCAATGTATTCTGTAATTTGCCAGATGGAAAAAATCACTATTCCAACGAGGAAGGATTCTGCATGAACATCAAATGAAAGTAAAAATAATGCTTGTGTACTACCGATTATGATGGAAGCCATTCTGCCAGCTCTTTGACCATGAAATTTTTTAGTTAGCTTATAAGTAGCGTACATTGTCAAAATGGTGAATAGAAATGCAGGTAACTTAAAAGCAAAATTTGAAATTCCGAATAGCTTAAAGCTAATCGCTGAAAACCAAAATAATAGAGGTGGATTGCCTATGTATGGGGCGTGCCGATGTTGTATTTGTAGCCAATGCCCATCTTGCACCATTTCCATTGCAATAGACGCATATTGACTGGCTCCATTATCTAAAACATCCACAAATAAGCCCATAAAATGAACTGAAAGGATTGCGAAAACTAGATAACGATGAATGGTGCGTTCATCCAATTGCATTGGTTATGGATTTGTAGGCGTAATGTAGAAAGAATTTTTGAATTGGGTCAATTCTTTCCCGGAAAGTAGGATGTTTTATGTAGAGTCAAGTAGAGCGGACCCATCATTCCACTTTTAATTCATTAATGTACTCTTCCACTAATGTCTTGTAATAAGGGCGAAGGGCAGGGGAGACCGTTTTGAAAGATTCCACTTCAGCTTTTCTTTTTTTGATATATTCTGCAAGCGAAGGCGGGATGGTGTGTTTGACTTGTTGGGCAGACTTAGATTTTCGTTTCTCATCTTTTTTTCGTTTTCTTTCGGCCTTTTCAGCTTCTAGTAGGCGAGTTAAGATGTCAGCTTGTCTTTTTAATAATTCTCCGTCTAATTGTTTGTTGACTAGTTTAGTTTCTACTTCATCCATTTTTTTGATGAGTTCTTGTAGTCCTTTGTCCCCTTTTCCTTGACCTTCTTTATCTTGTTCGAGCTTGCGCAAAGCCTCCCTAAGAGCTGCTTGTTTTGCG
>JAJRQS010000361.1 GCA_024280135.1 Bacteroidota bacterium
AAAGCCAATTCCGAAAGGTGTTTTAATGAAAATTCGATGGCGGCGATACCATGATTTAACTGGCTGACATAGCCCGATAATTCCTGTCCAACAGTCAAAGGCGTAGCATCCATAAAGTGGGTCCGACCGATTTTCACTACATTTTTAAAAGCCTTAGATTTTTGCGCAAGCGTATCCCGAAGCCCTTTGATGCCCGGTAAAGTCGTTTCCATGAGTATTTTATAGGCAGCGATGTGCATAGCCGTAGGAAAGGTATCGTTGGAGCTTTGCGACTTGTTGACATCATCATTAGGATGGATGATTTTCTTTTTGTCCGTTAGTTTGCCACCTTTTAGGACGTGTGCCCGATTGGCAATGACCTCGTTGACATTCATATTAGACTGTGTGCCACTACCCGTTTGCCAAACCACTAAAGGAAATTGATCGTCTAGTTCCCCTTTTAATATTTCATTGGCAACTTTTCCAATCAGGGCAGATTTTGCTTTCGTCAAAACGCCTAAATCCGCATTGGCTTGAGCCGCCGCTTTTTTGAGGATAGCAAAAGCACGAATGATTTCGATCGGCATTTTGCCGCTTCCTATTTTGAAATTTTCGGTAGAGCGTTGTGTCTGAGCTCCCCAATATTTATCAGCAGGTACTTTTACATCTCCGATACTATCTTTTTCAATTCTGTATTTCATGGTCTATTTTTATTAGCTTGCGCAAAAAAGAATGGGACAAAGATAAGCATTGTCGTGAGGGTTAAGTAATAAAGAAGGTGATAATCGTCAGTCCAAGATAATTATTCCATCGCAAGAAAACGCAAACGTTCGGCTTCTTCTTGTCCCAAGTATCGTTCAATCACCCCATGCATCCAATAAATAACAGGTGTCAGCCCCACCGCCATCACAAATTTATATATATAATTCATGACACCTATGGCAAGGACCTGACTCAAAGACCAATTGGCTCCGATATAAAAAGCAATAAATAGCACCACGAAGCTATCAATAAATTGAGAGATTAAGGTAGATCCCGTTGCCCGCAGCCAAATGTGTTTTTCACCCGTTAGTTTTTTTATTCGATGAAAAGAAATCACATCAATCAATTGGCCAACCAAAAAAGCAACCAACGAGCCAATAATAATCCAAAGCCCTTGTCCATAAACCAACCGAAAGGCATCATTGTAATCGCCGACTTTCGTCAAAATAGCTGCTTTGTCAGCCGGTGATACATTGGGTGGAACATGGGATTGAGGCCAAAATCCAGCAGGCTCCAATTGAATGGCAATAAAGGTAATAATAAAAGCAAAACTAATAAGCCCAACCGTCATCCAAGATAAAAAACGAACCCCTTTGCCCCCAAAATATTCATTGATAATATCTGTCATCACAAATACAATGGGCCACATCAAAACCCCAGCTGTTAAGTTAAAACTCAATCCTTCTTGCCCCCAAAAACCCCAGTTCATCGGCTCAATCCCAAGACTGGCTTCTAAAGAAAAAATCTTCACTCCGATAAATTCTGCAACTAATGCGGTCGTCACAAAAATACCCGCTAGCACGACAAATAATTTGGCAGATTTTCCTTGTAGAAATTGATTCATGATTTTTTACTTTCGTAAAAATAAGTAAAAAAATTTGGATGAGCTACATTACACGTGTATAACTATTGCAAAATAAATTTAAACTCAATACGTGATGAGTGTAAATTATGCACAACTGAATCTCATGATTTTTTTGATGTCGTAGAAATATTACTTCAAGGAAAAACAATATTTTATACGCTAATATTACAATAAAAAATACATCACTTGCACATACAAGACCTTGATAATCAACCCGATAGGAAGAATAAAGGCATAGCCAATAACAGGCAATTGATTATCCGTTTTTTCGATAGCAAAATCCAAAATGGCGGGCATCGTCGCCATCATTCCGACTAAGATACTAAAAGGAATTTTTGCGTATTTGTACCCCACAATCAAGGAGATGAAAGCAGAAAGGAAACTAATAATAAAAGCAGCAAGCATGATGGTGCCCGCACCATTTCCTGTTAAGAGGGTTTGGAAAAAAGTATTTCCGGAGTTGATTCCTATACCTGCTAATAAAAATATTAAACCCGTTTGCTGTAAAGTGGCATTGGCACTATGGGGCAAAATCCAAACCATTGGACCCGTTCGTCGTAGTGCTCCTAATATTAAAGCAACAACAATTGGACCACCCGCATATCCTAACTTAAAAGTCACGCCTCCTGGCAATTGAATAGAAATCATACCTAACAACAAACCCATTGCCATTCCTAATCCAAAGGATAATAAATTTATCTTTCCTAAGGCATCAAAAGAATCTCCGAAGAAATCGGCAAGGTTTTTAACATCCTTTCTGCGGGCTATAAATTGGACTTGGTCGCCCAATTCAAGTGTTGTATCTGCATTGGCTAGGATGTCCATGTCATTTCTACGAATACGAATGACAATGGCCGCAAATCGTTCGCCAATGTTTAAAGTAGCCAATCGTTCTCCTGCAATTTTGACATTAGAAACAAAAATTCTTTTGACTACATATTCGGATTGTCCATTAATCTGAATACCTTCTTTAGATTCTTCACCCAGGGCTTCCGTGACTTCGGTTACAGCGGATTTTGTACCTACAATGATTACTTTATCTCCCATCTGTAATTTTGAATCCCAGTTTATCAAATCTATCGTTCCGTCCCATTTTTGAACTCGCCCAAAAACGACTTTCCAACCTTTCAACCTTTTTAAATCACGGATCGAAATATTAGTACAATCTGGTTTGCTGACATCTATGGTTATGGTGACGACTTCTTGTTTGACCGGGTATCTGTCTTTGAGCTCGTCTTCTTCCTTCCGGAAATCAATTTTTAATACTTTGATGGCTAAAGCGATGGCCAATATAGCTGCAATAATAGCGATAGGATAGGATAAAGAATAACCCACCACCGCTTTTTGCGCAAGCATATTACTATCGGCCCCGTTTCCAATCACATCTAATAATCCTGCCAACGCTGGCGTGTTCGTGGAGCTGCCTGCAAAAATACCCCCCGTTAAGGCGTTGCCAAAACCAAAAATATAATCTAATCCCACTGTAATCCCAGCAGAAACCGTCAGCATCGCTATAATAAAGTAAATATCCTTCATGCCCCGCTGCCGAAAAGTCGAAAAGAATGAGGGGCCACTTTTTAAGCCGATACTATACACAAACATCGTCAACCCTAGGATGATGATGATTTCTGGGATTTTAAAGTCTGCACTCATGCCTCCGAATGCTAAACCCACAAAAAGAATAGCAGAGACCCCCATTTTAAAATTACCAAAACGGATATTACCGAGCCAATAGCCGATTGCAGCAACGACAAAGAGTAGTAAAATAGGACTTTCAACAAAAGCTTGCGACATAATCAAATGTTATTTTTCATCTATATGTAGATGAATTAAGCAAGTGAACGTATCAAGGGCATTTTGGTTGTCAAGGATGAAACATATGGGCATATAAGGGTTGCAACTTGAGTTTAGTAATGCCGCTACATCTTAAACAGTTTCTGCCACGATACCACCAACCACTCATGTTTGATTTTTTACATATATTTACAACAAATATAAACCCATGAGAGCAACCAAAACAACCAAAGGATTGAAAGTAAATGTCATTGCAGGGACTTATGTCGTTGTGCTTGGATTTAACCTTCCGAAACAAAAATGCAAAAATCTACAAGGCTTTTCTATTCTCCGAAAGGACGAAACAGAAGGAGAATGTTACTATCTAAAAGGTACGAAGACATTTGAGGTAACAGATCCGGGCTTTCCGGCAGGAAGTCAATATAGTACGAAAAAGCACCCCATTCAAGGATTTCAGTGGGCAGATTATTCCGCTAAGCCTGACCATACCTATACATACACCGTGACAGCTTTAAAAGGGACGCCTTCTAACCTTAAAAAGTATATTCAAACGTCTGTCACCATCAAAACAGAATCTACGACTGTCGGTAAACATAATGTTCTTTTCAATCGGGGGTTAGCGGCTTCGCAAGAATATACCCGAAGATTTGGAGATTTGTCCCCAGATAAAGTACCCAATAACAAAGCTTATGAATGGCTTTCTAGAGGTATTTATGAAGGCTTGGAAGATTTTGTTAACTCCTGCAAGCCTGGTAAACATGCGCTAAGAATTTCTGCTTATGAATTTAACTACAAGCCTTTTTTGCAGCTTCTTAGAGAGACTATTAAGAGAGGCGTAGATGTAAAAATTGTTTTTGACGCAAGAAAAAAGAACCCTAGAGTCAATAATATTAAAAATATAAAAGCCTTTAAACTCACTCAAAATTCGATTCCAAGAGCAAATGGCAAATCTTATATTTCTCATAACAAGTTCATCGTCAAATTAGAAAAGGGCAAGCCCATTTCCGTTTGGACGGGGGGGATGAATTTTTCAAAAGGCGGAATTTTTGGACAATCGAATGTGGCGCATATTTTTAGATACAAACAATTAGCAAAGGATTATTTTGATTATTGGACTGCTTTGAGCCAAGATCCAAGTTCCAAAGAAATCAAAAAACTAGTGGAAGAACTAACTCCTTTGCCGACTACGCTAAAAAAAGGTTCACGAGGTGTTTTTAGTCCTCGTAAAAATTTGGATGCTTTAAACTATTATAAAGAGACGGCTATGAATGCGAAGCATGGCTTGTTAATGACTTTTGCTTTTGGTATCAACGATCTCTTTAAAGAAGTCTATGAAAAAAGTTCTGCTGATTTTCGTTTTGCACTATTAGAGAAGATGACACGAGGTATGAAAAAAGGCCCTAAAAAAACGGCTGAAGTCAAAGCCATCAAAAAACTTCGATACAATAAGAAAAACCTTTTTGCCATCGGAAGCCTAATCAAGACGAATGAGATTGATGGTTGGGTCAAAGAAAAATTAACGGGTCTAAATCACTATGTGAACTATGTCCATAATAAGTTTATGCTAGTCGATCCCTTGACCTCTAATCCCATCGTTATCACAGGATCTGCTAATTTTAGCAATGCTTCCACCATTAGAAATGATGAAAACATGGTCGTCATCAAAGGAGATAAAGCTGTTGCTGACATTTACTTTGGAGAGTTTTTTAGACTATACGCACACCATGCTTTTAGAGAATCTTTAAAATGGAGGAAACAGGGAGACAAACCCAAATATTTAAAAACAGATGATTGGTGGGCTTCCCACTTTGGTAAAAGTCAAAAATCTAATAAGCGCAAATATTTTGCGAGCATGGAGCTTTAACTATCCCGATAAAACAACTATCTTTGGTTTCAAATAA
>JAJRQS010000002.1 GCA_024280135.1 Bacteroidota bacterium
AAAAATAAAATTTATTGGCAGAGTCTTGATCAGAAAGGTTATCCTTGGTTTAAAGCGACTTTTTCTTCTATTGATTTTAGTATTCAGCATACAACCTCTGATGAAATAGCTCAGACTTTGAGCCGGTTATTTCAAGTCGCGGATACGCTTAGAGGAACTATTCCAGGCGGTACTATTTTTATTAAGTCAATACTGGATTTTCCTAGAGATTGGGGGTTAGGTACAAGTTCTACTTTGATTTATGCTATGGCAAAATGGTTAGAAATTAACCCATTTGAATTATTGAAATCAACCTTTGGAGGTTCTGGATATGATATTGCTTGCGCCAAAAGTGATTCTGCTATCTTGTATAATATTAAAAATAATCAACCCCTTTGGAGAGTCATTCATTTTGATCCACCTTTTAAAAACAATATTGGTTTTGTCTATTTGGGGAATAAGCAAAACAGTAGAGAAGGCATTGAAACCTATCGAGAAAAAGGCACACCACCAGCTTCCTTACTAAAGCAAATAAGCCAATTGTCAAAGTTTCTCGTGCGTCAGGAGAATGTACTAACATTTATGTCCATACTAGATGAGCTAGAGAAGTTAACGGGAAAATGGATTCAACAAAAGACAGTAAAGGAAACGTTGTTTTCTGATTTTGAGGGTAGTATTAAATCACTTGGTGCATGGGGGGGAGATTTTATGATGGTCGTGTCCACCCGAGGTTCCGCTTATATGCGTACTTATTTTTTAGAAAAAGGTTTGACTGTTTATTTGGCGTATGAAGAGATGGTCTTGAGTTGATGAGTTTGGCGTGTTGACTTTAACCTAAAAAGCCTTTCTGTCTAACAGACAGAAAGGCTTTTAATTTTGTGCAATATGCTCAAAAATAGAGCAGTAAAAGACATGGAGTTTATTATGCCTTTCCCTTGTCGTCGTCTTTTTTCATATCATCAATAAAATCTTCCACCTTGTCTTCAAGAACCTCCGCCACAGCTTTTACAGAATCAACAATGTCCTCAAAAGCTTCGCTAAACAAATCAACTACAGATTCTAATACGTCACTTGCAGCCTCTTGAGTTTTGGGTTCAGATGCAGCAATAGGCGTTATAACTTTTGCAGGTTCCGTTACTTCTGAAGTTGTTGGAGCCGCTGCTGCTAACGGTATTGATTCTTTTGCAGCCTCTTTGGGCGTGGTGCTTTCTACAACTCTATGTACAACTCTACGTTCGATTTTAGCGGTTTTTATTTCTTTTGCAGCCTCTTCAAGTTTCTTAGCTTCTTCTTCTGAGATAGAAGCCTCTTTGGTTTTGATTTCGGTTGCAATTTTCTCTTTGACGACTTCTTTTGCTTTCGCTATTTCAGCTTTTTTCGCAGCCTCTTCTTTTTGTTGTGCCTCTTTTGCTTTCGCGGAAGCAAGACGAGAAGTTAATTGCTCTTTTGTTTTGAGCATGTCTTCTAACTTGACTTTTTTAGAAGAGAGTCGTTCTTGTACAACATTGATTTTTGCCTGACGAATTTGTGCCTCTAGTTGACCATCTGTTGTGTCAATACGGTGTTGTTGAAATTCAAGTTCTTTGGTGTCTCTTCCGATTGAACTTTGCATTCTGTTAATGGCATTGTGTAGCCCATTCAATCTGCTTTCTATTCGTTCAACAGGACTCCCTGTCGGGTTTGATGAGTTTCCAAACCGCTTTTCTTTGATGACTTTGAAAGTCTTATCGAATTGTTTTTTTAATTCGTTTCTATGTTTTGAAACAAACTTAGTATCCCAAAATTTCTTTTGTAGTGTTTTTAATTCTTCAAATAAAGGTTTTAGGCGGCCATCTTTATTGAGTTTTTCTTCTATATCATTTAGGGCAGACGAGAAGTGCTCTTTATATTCGACCGATTTGCCTTGTAGTTCTGATTCGAATTGTGTCCGTAGCACTTTCATTTTATCAAAAAGGCTATTGGTTGTTTCTTTTAGTTCATTGGTGTGTTTCCAAGCCAATGTCTTTTCCCGGATTTGCTTTTGCACTTTCCCCCAATACCCTTTCAAATCATTCCAAGTGCTGGAACTATATTCCGACAAGCCCTCTACCCTTTCTTTCAGTTCTTCCAGTTCTTTCTTAAACTCTAGACTTAATTTTTGCGAAAGCACCACAAAATGCCATTCTGTTTTGGCTCGATTCACCAAGTCCGCTTGTTTTGTTTTGAAGGTATCAGGAAGTAATGATTCGCTCATTGATAACTCCCTTTCCATTTTGGTATGCCCTTCCGGAAATTCAAGAGACTCACCTTTGCGCCAATCATTCATCATGGCTTTTTCAAAAGTTTCGGTAACGGTAGATTCTGGAAATACAAAAATTTCAATTTTGTTTGTATCCGCAATTAATTGGATACCCAACATTACTTTTTCGTCTTTTTCATTTTCGGCCCAGATGACTAATTTGTCTTTCATTTCATTGTAGTTTAAGCAGATGGCAAAGCCATGTACAGTATTCAATATGACCAAACTCGGCCATAAAAATCATTTTCACTCCACAATTTAAGGGAAAAAACAATTTAAGCCAATAAAAGAAAAGAAAAAAAGCTTTTTAGTGGGCTAAATCACCCTATGAGGTTGTTTTCGACTAAATATTCAGCGATTTGGATGGTATTTGTGGCTGCACCTTTACGCAAGTTGTCCGATACTATCCACATATTCAAGGCTTTGTCGTAAGATATATCCTTTCGGATTCGGCCTACAAAAACGTCGTCCTTATTATGTGCCGTTAAGGGCATGGGGTATTCATTTTTTTCGGGCCTATCCAAGACCACAACCCCAGGAGCTTTCTCCAATAAAGATTTAACCTTGGCGACTTTAAAAGGCTTATCAAACTCGATATTAATGGATTCACTATGTCCTCCTAGTACGGGTACTCTGACGGCCGTTGCCGAAATACGAATACTAGGATCTTCTAAAATCTTTTGGGTTTCTTTCACCAATTTCATCTCTTCCTTTGTGTAATCATTTTCCAAAAAGACATCACAATGGGGTAAGCAATTGGCAAAAATAGGATGTGGATAGGCCATTTGTGAGGTATTTAAAGAATGCCCTGCTTTCTCAGCTTCATATTGGCGTACCGCTTTTACGCCCGTACCCGTAATAGATTGATAAGTTGAAATAATCAAACGCTTAATCCCAAATGCACGATGTAAAGGCCCTAGAGCAGCGACCATTTGAATCGTCGAGCAGTTTGGGTTTGCGATGATTTTATCGTCTTTCGACAAAAGGTGGGCATTCACTTCAGGTACAATTAATTTTTTACTGTCGTCCATCCGCCATGCAGAAGAATTATCTATAACGGTGATGCCTGCTTCTGCAAATTTTGGCGCCCACTCAGTAGAAGTGTCGCCGCCTGCTGAAAAAAGCGCAATGTCGGGTTTTCTATTAATCGCAGTTTGCATGCTGACGACTTTCACTTCTTCACCCTTGAAAATCAAAGTCTTACCAATAGATTTAGCGGAAGCAACGGGGATTAATTCCGTTACGGGAAAATTACGCTCTTGCAATACTTTCAACATAACGGTACCGACCAGACCTGTTGCACCTACGACTGCTATTTTCATGATTTTGATTTATGGATGTATTGCAAAAAATATGCCATATGTTATGTGTTCAATCTACGCCTAATAAGTGAGTTTTTGGAGTGCTTGATGGTACGTGCTAGCTTTTGCGGTATCGCTCACTTTGGTAAAATCTTCACCCACCCAATGACCAAAAAAAGAAAAAGAAATTTTATAGAAGTACTCGATTTTATAAGGCAAAAATCCCTTCGATTTCAGCTGCTTTTTCATAGTAACTCATAACCTCATCAGCAGAATGAGTGACTAATAGTATCGTAATACTCGTATATTTACCTGTTCTAGAAGGCGTGTGTTTAATTTTTGCGGAAGCGGGAAAAAGGCTTTCTACAGCATTGATTTTAGAGGGATTTGCTAAAACAATGAACTTGAACATGTATTCATGTGGCCAAGTTGTCTCCTCCTGAAGAATTTTACGAAAGTTATTATCGTCTTTGTTCGGTTTCATAGATAGATTTCTTCCTTTTGTGCGTTTGAATCTAATTGGCTCGATTCTAGTTACAAAGGTACAAATATTAGAAGGGTTAAAAAATGTCTAGTCTAAAAACTAGCATTTTTCATAAACGAATTAATTTGGATGATGTATCTTACGGATCAGACTCAATTAGGGTATTTTTCCCGTTTCCCGTTCTAGTACCAAATCTGCCAAAAGCAGTCATACTGAAATTCTTTAAAACTAAAAAAAGAGATATGAGTTCATTTGAATCAAAGAAGTCTAATAATGGTCTTCTAACCGCCGCAGGAATTATTATTGTTGCTTTATTGGGTCTAAGCGGATACCTATGGAATAACAACAACACCGTTCAAACTCAATACACAGAGCTTTCAACGCAGAATGTTGCGCAGAAAGAAGCTTTAGATGAGCTAGAATTAAACTTTAAGGAAGCGACCGCACAGTTGGACGAAATGCGTAACAACAATGCAGAGTTGAACACGAAAATTGAAGAGCAGATTGCAAAGCTAGCTGAGCAAAAGAAGAAAATTAAGCGTTACATCCGTAATGGAGGTAAGTTAAAGAAGGCTAGAGCAGACATCGAAGAGATGAATCTACAATTGGCGCAGTACGTTCAAGAAGTAAACGATTTGAAGGCACAGAATGCGCAATTGGTTTCTCAGAATGATGGCTTGACTAAAGAAAAAGCTACTTTGACAACTAAAGTAGAAGAGGCAACTGTTGCGAATGAAAATTTATTGACAGAGAAAAAAGCACTGTTGAGTGAAAAAGACGAGTTGACAGAAGTTAATACCGTCTTGAATAAGAAAGTAACAGCGGCTTCAGCTATTAAAGCGTTAGCAATAGCAGTTACTCCAGTGAAAATCAGAAAGTCTGGTAAGGAGGTTAAAAAGCGCTATGCAAAGAGCATCGACAAGGTAAATATTTGTTTCAATGCAGATGCAAACCGTGTAACTGACGGAGGAACAGAAACTTTCTATATTAGAATTTTGAATCCAATGGGCGAGACACTAGCTATTGAGAGCTTGGGTTCTGGTACCGTAACTTCAAGTGACACCGGTAGTGAAATACGCTATACAAAGAGTGTGCAAGTTCAGTATGACAACAAGCAGCAAAATGATATTTGTGTGGGTTGGAATCCTGGAACAGAATTCATGAAAGGAATTTATGAAGTTGAAATCTTCAACAAGGGATATGTAACGGGTAGAACTAGCTTTAAACTAAAGTAAGGATTGAACATGTCCTTATTGAAGGTGGTTGTCCAAAATGGGCAGCCACCTTTTTTTATGTAAAAGTTGATTGTTGAAAAATAATAATCTATCTTTGCAATCCAAAATTAAGGTCTAGGCTTTAATTTGGGCCTATAGCTCAGCTGGTTAGAGCACCTGACTCATAATCAGGTGGTCCGGGGTTCAAGTCCCTGTGGGCCCACTTAGGTTGCTTTGAAAGAAGCAACCTTTTTTTGATCCTGTATCCATTCTTTAATTGTTGCTACTTTCAGTTATTGATTAGGAGTCACAAATGCACGAATTTTAAGACCTAATCACCATAGCTCTAACTATACATCTAAACCAAACCCTTGCCAGTCGCTTTCATTGCAACTTGTTATTTAGTTTGTTTAGTTCGTCAGTTTTCTCTTTTTTTAGGGCAATAGCCGTATTTAGAATATCAATTTTTGTTTGAGAACGGGTTTTGGTCCCTTTCATTACTTTGGTTACAGTGTTACGGGAGTAGCCAGATCGTTGTGCTATGACCTGTATTAACTCATGCTTGCGCATAAAACTATATAGGTTTTGTAAACTCATAAGTATCAATTTTGTAACTTGTGCATGAATTGAGCATCAAATGCGCATGTTGCGTTGTAAATATAAGTCATTTTGTTGTGATTTGTATTCTTTTTGGTTGTTATTTCTAACATTTGGCAATATTAATGGACTTATGACTAATAATCAGCGTCGAAAACGGGGCAAGAAAATTAAGGACTTTCGTCAATCAAAAGACTTGACACAGGAGCAATTTGGTAAAAAACTTGGGTATAGTCGTGCCACTATCCTAAAGATTGAGTCTGGAGATGCAAATATTTCTTTAGACTTTTTGGATAAAATGGTTGAAATCCTTGGCTATGAATTTAATGACATGCTAATGGTGGAAGAGGACAGACCTAGCTATGATAGTAGCACCGCTATTCGTTTACGCGCAATTGAGTATAAATTAGATGAATTGACTGCAATGGTCAAGCAACTCAAAAAGGAATATTGAGATTTTATGTTGTAGTTGATATTTGCGATTAGCTCCTCAGATGAAATTGCAAAAGGTTACAACAAAGCATTAGCAGATTGTCCCGAAATCATAAAACGATTTGGCGTATTTCATTTTTAGATAAAATTTATTATCAGTATAATTTCCTAACACCATGCCACCGCTACACTTGAAAGTTAAGCACGTTGTATCGTTTATATTTTTAATACCTAATTGCGAATATCAACTGAAAAGAGTCCTTTGTTAATCGTTGCACCTTCTTTTTTCTTTTACGGGTACATTTGTTTTATTAATGTGGTTTGGCTATGATTGTCTGCGATTTTACCAATCCATAAATGACTAAAACAAAACACATGAGAAAATTATTTACTTTAGTATTAAATATTCTTTTGGCAGTATCCGTTTTTGCGCAAGCACCTAGTAGTAAGGCGAAAGTTATTACACCCGTGTATTTCGATGAATCACCTGTGTTAAAAGAATTGATACAAGCTTATCAAGCTCCCAAAGAACTAGAATCCCCATTGAAAAGAAACGGGACAATGCGTTTTAGGAGCTATCCTTATGCTGAATCTGCTTTGCCAAAGGGACATGATCCTGTTTGGCAGCGAGCAAATGGGACGGTGAAAAATGCAGATAGAGATTTGAACCTGACTATTGAAGGGCAAGCAAACCCTCTTATCAGTCCTTGGGATGCAACAGGAGCTGCGGGGCCTAACCATTACATTCAATGCATAAATAACTCGTATGCTATCTATTCTAAGGATGGAGTGCCAGTGCTTGAATCAACGCCTTTAAGTTCAATTTTTACGGGTCTACCGGGTGCTCCAGAAGCCAACGGTGATCCTATTGTTATGTTTGATGAGCAAGCTAAGAGATGGTTGATTGCTGATATTTCAAAAGCAACTAAAAGAATTTTAATTGCAGTATCAAAAACAAATGACCCTACGGGCGAGTGGTTTAGGTGGTCATATGAGTTACCGTTTTTTCCAGATTATGTAAAGTTTGGGATCTCGAAGTATAGTTATCTGATGTCTATTAATAATGCTGGAGGGACTGATGAAGATATATTTGGAATAGATCGGTATGCGATGATTGCTGGGCATGTTGCTCCTAAGATGGTGTTATTGCGTAACAATGATCGTCCTGAAACACCCTTTCATGCTATTTTACCGATGGATACAGATGGCTCCTTTTCACCAGGAGGTCCTGCGCAATTCATAACCATTAATGATGATGCATGGAATAGCGGGTATGACGAGATATGGATTTATGAATTGAATGTAGATTGGAACTTGCCTGATGAAGCAACTTTTCAACGGACTCAACAAATTGATGTACCAGCCTTTTCAACGGACTTTGGGGATTCGTGGGATAATATTACCCAACCCGGTACAACACAAAAGCTAGATGCCGTTCCAACCGTTTTGATGAATCGGGCACAGCATCGGAATTTCGGCACAACAGAATCTTTAGTTTGTTGTCATGCTGTTGATGTAGATGGTACCGACCACGCAGGTATTCGATGGTATGAATTAACAAGAGATAATGGCGGGACTTGGTCCGTTCGACAAGCAAGTACTTATGCGCCAGATGCAGATAGTCGCTGGATTGCAAGTATTGCTCAAAATGGCGCACATGAAATTGGAATAGGATACAATGTTTCGGGAGCTTCTACTTCACCGGGTATCCGATATTGTGGACAATCCTCAGAGGAATATGCTTTGGGAAATGGGGTGATGGATATTGCAGAAACGACCATCGTAGATGGTTCTGGAGCGATGAAGCTAGCTAATAGATGGGGAGATTATGCTAATATTTCTGTTGATCCGCATGATGATCATTCTTTTTGGTTTACCTCGGCTTATACGACTGGCGAGAACGAACGAGCAACGAAAATCGCAACTTGGGAATTTTCTCCCTCCCTCGCTGTCGCAGATTTTAAAGCGGACAAACAAGAGGTTACCACAAATGAAACGGTACAATTAACTGATTTAACGACGGGTTTACCAGATATTTGGCTTTGGGAAATCACGCCTAGTACATATACCTACGTGGATGGAACAGCCGAAACAGACCAAAACCCAAAAATTCAATTCTCGGCATTAGGAAAATACTCAATTCAATTGATTTCCGCAAACGGAAACTCGACGGACACGATGATTAAGGCAGATTTCATTGAAGTGAAAACAATTTATGCTGCGTTTGAAGCTAATTTTGTTAACCTTACAGAAGGAGATAGTTTGGTTTTGACTAATCAATCTAAAGGAGTTCCGAACAGCTATAGTTGGACGTTGGATGGTGGCGATCCTAGTACCTCTACAGAAGCAAATCCTGGTACGGTTATTTATTTGACGGAAGGTGTTTATGACATGAAGTTGACCGTTGAGAAAGACGGTGTTTCAGATGACGAGTTTAAAGAAGATTATATCAATGTTTGTAAGTATTGTGAAATTTCTTTTGGCAATACGGTCGACGATCATATTAGTAATGTGATGGTCGGATCTATTGATAATGCAAGTGGAAGCGAACCTTTTGAGGACTATACAAATTTGGTTACAGAACTGGAGCGAGGAACAAGCAACTTGATAGAAGTATCCGTGACTTCTACAGGTTCGGTGCAACATGTCATCGTCTGGGTGGATTGGAATAAGAATTGTAATTTTGAAGATGAAGGTGAAATTTTTGACTTGGGACAAACATCAGGAACAGCGGGTACAGAAGTCGTTAATGGGTACATTTCGGTTCCAGACACAGCGGATCTGACCTATGTTCGACTTCGGGTCATAGAGCTTTATGATACGGATCCTCAGCCTTGTTATAGTGGTGCCTATGGAGAGGGAGAAGACTATACGGTGAAAGTGGTAGGGAATGCCTTGCCTGTGGAACTGTCTTCGTTTGTAGCGTATCCAAAAGGCATTACGAATAAACTGGAATGGGTTACTGAGCGTATCTATAACACGATGCACTTTGAAGTACAGCGGTCAAGCAACAGTGATTTTTCAGAAATTGGTATTGTTGAAACGGGAGGAGATTCTGAGCTTAGAAAGGCATTTAGTTTTGTGGATAAAGAGCCTTTTTTGAACACGTTTTACCGGTTAAAAATAGTTGATATTGATGGATCTGTAGAGTATTCAAATATTGTTTCAGTTCAACGATCTATTGGTAATACTAAAATTGTAAATGTTTTTCCTAATCCGGCAATGAATGTATTGAATGTATCGATCCTTTCGGAAAAAGACTTTACGACTAATATGCAGATTGTGACCCTTTCGGGAAAAACCATACAGATGAGAAAGGTGTCCTTGATGAAGGGGTTAAATACTTTCGAGGTAGAGATTCCGATGGTGCCCAATGGAAGATACACCCTTGTAGTGGAAGGTGTGAATGACTTGATACATTTTGTGAAAGCACAGTAATAGTCGATTTGTTTTGTAAAGGTAGCTCCTAGACAGACGTCTGGGCGTTACCTTTTTTTATGTAGGTGCACCTCATTCACTTGTTGTTATGAAATTAGTAAGGCAGATAAGGAGAATTTCCAGTATTTTTGTTGTATTCTACGGTTATAATCCACGTGGCAACACTTATCAATTATCGAGCGTTGTTGAGTAGATTATTATTATTTTTGTTGAGTTCTTAATTGATGAATATGAAACAGTCTTTTTTTAACCGTTTTGGGATATTTGTAGTACTTGTAGGTTTGTTCTTTACAGGTTGTTTTGAGATTGTTGAAGAAGTAACGATTCGAGAAGATGGATCGGGTCAGGCGACCATTACGCTGAATATTAGTCAAAGTAAAACAAAACTAGCCGCCATTATGCTATTAGATAGTATCAATGGTTATCAAGTGCCTAGCGAGCAAGAGATTAGGACACACATTATGGAGCTTGCGCAAACCATTAGTCGAGCAAAAGGAGTGAGTAATGTGACGAAGGTGATTAATTTTGAGGATTATATTTTTTCCTTGTCTTGTGATTTTGCGGATGTAGATGCTTTGAATATTGTATTGTCGAGTATCAGTTCAAAAAAGGATGCCCAACTCATTGCAAAACACAAACAATTTAGCTACAACAACAAAGTATTCAAACGCAATTACCATTATAACATCGCATCTGAATTTAAAAGAATAAAATCAGATGATAGGCAGATTTTAGAAGGGGCAACTGTTACCTCTATTTATCACTTTGACAAGCCAGTTGCTCAAGTCAAAAACAAAGCTGCCAAGATTTCAAAAAGCAAAAAAGCGGTCTTTTTGCGGATTTCTGCAGAAGATATGATTAAAGGGCGTAAGAGCCTCAAAAACCAAATTCAACTCGGAAAGTAATTTCCTTAAAAAAAACAACATGAAAAAGATTTTCTTCTTAGTACTGCTCACATTCTTTGTGTCTAGCATGCTTTTTTCGCAAGACCTAATTACTAAAATCCCTAAAAATGCTGCGCTAGTGGGTGTGTTAAAAGGGCATAAAATACTAGAAGAAGTATCGTTAGAAGAATTCAAGAAGTATCACTTTTCGAAGGAGATGTTTGGTGAAAAAAATACCGTTGAGCATTTTGACTTAGCAGCCAATGCTTATTTTTTTATATCCTTGACTGACAGTGTCGGGTACAGTTGTGTCTTACTCCCTTTAAAGTCTAAAGCGGGTTTTGATAAGATGATGCAAAGCTCTGAGGTAAAGCAGTACGGTAAATTTAATGGAGTTATGGGGTATGACGAGTTGATTTTATGGGATGCAAAATCTGTGCTAACGGTTTATCCTTTTGGAATGAAAAAGCCCACTAGGTATGGCTATTATGAAGAAGATTTTGATATAGAGGAGGCAATTGCAGCCGAAAATGATGCGCGAGCAAGAGATGCAGCAAGAGATGCAGCAAGAGATGCAGTAGATGCAGCAAGTGATGTTGTAAGAGATGCAGCAAGTGATGCAGTAGATGCAGCAAGTGATGCAGTAGATGCAGCAAGTGATGCCGTAGATGCAGCAACGGATGTAATGGAAGTAGAAATGGTAATGGAGGATACACGGGAATCTTCATATGAGCAACGCCAGCGTTTGATGGAGGCACACCGAGAGACGTCGTATGAGAGAAGGCAAGCAGCATTTGAAGCCAAGCAACATGTATATCTAGAACGTTTTGCTATTGGCATTTTATCTAATAATAGTAAAGTAAATTCTATAGCCACTAATGCAAAATACCTAAAAAGTCTTAACAAAAAAGCAGCTGCTTCCATTTGGTCAGACAGCTATGGTCGGATTTATACAAAGTTTTTGGGGTTAGATAATAAGTCA
>JAJRQS010000018.1 GCA_024280135.1 Bacteroidota bacterium
GGCGCTTTTGTAAAAACATCCAATCGACTTAATTTCAAAGGGACGTTATTCAGTTCTTTGACCATTACCCATTTGGGTTGTGTATTGGGGAATACAACATAACCATCTTGCCAGTTATTGGTAAAGGGTCCATAAGTAGTCCAATCACCATCATCTTCGCTAATTCCATTAATGGAGTTACTACTTGTTAGAATGTAAAAATTCTGGAGGGAATGATCGTTATTGTTTAATCCCCGTCCAAAGAAGGAATCTCCTCGCCAATGAAGAATGAGTTCTTCTGCTTTTGTGTTTTGGACATCCACTTTAAGCGAAAAAGAAATAGGTCCATTTGAATATAACACCGTACTGTCTTTTGCATCTACTAATATAGATAAATCCTGTTCGGTCAATCCATCGTCCGAGCACTTAATCGTCTTAAACAGACTAACACATTGGTTAGGGGCAACCTGCGGGATGCCAATTTGGCTATAACAGCTAAGAGCCGAAAAAAAGATAAAAATAGAGAGCGTCGCTCTATATATGGTAGAAAATAGCATAGTCGTTTACGGGTTCAAATTACTTTTAAAACAAATTGGCCTTGACAAAAAATTGGAGTCATCGCGCAATAATTTTATGCAAGTATAGGAAATATTTCAAAATAATTAACCCTTTCAAATTGCCGAAGTTCAAATAACATACAAAAAGGCTTATACCTTACTGTCCAGCACCACCACAGGGCAGATCATCTCTTCCAAAGAAATACCACCATGTTGGAATGTATTACGAAAGTAATTTAAAAACTTAGTATAATTGTTGGGGTATAGGAAATACATATCTTCTTTCGCAAAAACAAAGGTAGAACTGATATTCGGAGTCGGCAATCCCACATTATTAGGTTTTTTGATGGCTAGGACGTCCCTTTGTTCGTAGCGCAAATTCCGACCAGCTTTGTAGCGCAAATTTGTGGTTGTATCTCTGTCCCCAACTATTTTAGAGGGTTTATTCACGCGAATGGTTCCATGGTCTGTAGCAATAATCAGGCGTATTTTCTTTTCAGAAATTTTCTGCAAGGCTGACCATAAAGGAGAGTGTAAAAACCAAGATTTGGTCAGAGAGCGATACGCTTTTTCATCTCCAGCTAATTCTTTAAGCACTTCCATCTCCGTCCGTGCATGCGACAGCATATCAATAAAATTATAAACGATAACCGTTAAGTCGTTGTCCAAATAATTTAAGACATTATCGTTAAGTTGTTTGGCTTTTCGGACGGACGTTACTTTGAAATAATCCATTTTAATCTCCTTATTTCGAAAAGCTTTTTTGACTTGAATGTCTAGTAGTTTGTCTTCGAAATTATTCTTACCTCCATCTTCAACGTCATTTTTCCAATACTCCTTATGATATCGTTCTATCTCAGCAGGTAACATTCCGGCGAAGATTGCATTTCTACTATATTGGGTGGTTGTGGGCAAAATACTACAAAAGGTATCCTCTTTAATGACTCGAAAGCGCTCAGCGATAATGGGTTCAATAACTTTCCATTGGTCATATCTTAGGTTGTCTAACAACAACATCACCGTCGGCACCCCTTCTACCATATTTGGGAAAACACTTTCTCGCATAACTTCATGCGACATGGTCGGTCTATCTTCTTTGGGGCCTAAGTGCCAGTTTTCGTAATTCTTCGTAATAAACTTCGAGAAGGAGGCATTTGCTTCGGACTTTTGTGAAGATAAGATGTCTGCCATGTTTAAAGAATTGGAATGATCGATCTTCAATTCCCAAGCAACGATTTCTTTATAGACACTGACCCATTCGTCAAAATTCAATCCACTATTAATTTGCATAAATATCTTCCGAAAGTCTTGTTGGTAACCAGAAGATGTTTTTTCTCGAACCAATCGCTTGTTGTCCACCACTTTTTTTAGCGTAAGCAAAATTTGATTGGGGTTTACAGGCTTGATAAGGTAGTCAGTAATCTGTGCGCCAATCGCCTCCTCCATGATGTTTTCCGCTGCATTCTTTGTAATCATTACAATAGGTACATTAGGGTTGACTGCTTTAAGCTTAGGTAAAGTCTCCAATCCAGTCATGCCGGGCATGGATTCATCCAAAAAGATAATATCTATATCTGGATTTTCTTCTAGGTCCTCAATAGCGTCATACCCATTAGTGGCAGCGATTAATTGATAGCCTTTGGTTTCTAGAAATAAAAAGTGAGGTTTTAGTAAGTCGATTTCATCATCGACCCATAGAATTTTGACGTTGCTCATGGATTGGTTTTTTGTTACTTTTTGAAGCTCAATAAAATCTCAAAGAAGTAGAATATTTTTTTTACGCAAGTAAACAGAATAATGATGGGCAAAAATACGAACTTTGAGCATTCTTAACGCCATCCTTGATGGGCATATTTCGACAATGGGAAGAAAAAAGATTTTTAATGACCCTGTTTATGGGTTTGTGGAGATTCCTTACGGAATTATTTTTGATCTTGTAGATCATCCATTTTTTCAACGATTGCGTCGGATACGGCAACTAGGCTTAACAAATTTAGTTTATCCAGGCGCCAACCACAATCGTTTTCAACATGCTTTAGGCGCATACTACTTAATGTCTAAGGCCATTCGAGTACTTCGAGCAAAAGGAGTCACCATCTCTGAAGCAGAAGCAGAAGCTGTTGGGATTGCGATATTGCTCCATGATATAGGACATGGGCCTCAAAGTCATGCTTTGGAACACTCTATTGTTAGTTTTAGTCATGAAGAGCTTTCGTTATTATTTATGGACAGGCTGAATCAAGAGTATGAGGGGCGCTTAGATCTTGCGATAAAAATCTTTAAAGATGAGCACTCAAAGCGTTTTTTACATCAATTGGTCTCTGGGCAATTAGATATGGATCGCATGGACTACTTAAATAGAGATAGTTATTTTACGGGCGTGATAGAAGGGCGAGTGGGCTATGATCGAATTATCAAGATGCTTGATGTAAGGGATAATGAGCTGGTGGTGGAAGAAAAGGGGATATATTCCATTGAGCAGTTTTTGAGTGCCAGACGTATTATGTATTGGCAGGTTTATTTACATAAAACGTCTCTTTCTGCAGAATTGATGCTGATTCAGTTGTTTAAGCGAGCCAAGGAGCTTGCGCGAAAAGGCAAAAAGTTTGATGTTTCAGCTTCTTTAGTGCAGTTTTTAGAAGAAGATGTGGATTTTGCGAAAGCGAAAGAAGATCCAAAGTGGCTAGATTTGTTTGCAAAATTAGATGATTGTGACATTCAAATGGCGATTAAGAGCTTTATTGACCAGGATGATTTTGTCCTAAGTTATCTAGCATCAGGGCTCCAGAACCGCCAACTTTTTAGATTGGAGTACAAAAAAACATCTTTCCCTAAAGATTATTCTGACCAAATAAAAAATAAATTAGCACTAAAATTGAAAGATACCACCAAAGATAATACTGATTTATTAGTATTCAACGGAACACAAACCAATCTTTCCTACAATTCGCAACAAGAAATAAGTATATTATTCAAGGATAACAGCGTAAGTCCCCTGTCTCAGATCGCTGATTCTGAACTCGGGATAAAACAAATTAAGAAATATTATATTTGTTATCCTAAAATAAAAGCTTAACTTTGCATACTGAAAAAGGAAAAGATTATTATCTTTGCTTTAATCATGTTCAAAATGAACAAACTTGAAATTTTTATTCTTAACTTAAACGCTTCCGACTATGAAGAGAGTTAATTTTTTACTCGCCATTATTTTGTTTTTCTCTGTTGCAGTAAATGCACAGACAGGTCCTGGTGATGATATGCCTGTTGAAAGAGAGCCAGGCAGTTGCTACGCCAAATGTTTGATCCAAGATCAGTATGAAACTCAGACTGAAAAAATCATGACTAAAGCGGAGGACGTACGCTATGAAGTAGTTCCGGCTACTTATGAAACAACTACGCAGCAAGTTATGACCAAAGCTGCTTCTTCTAGGTACTATGCTGTACCTGCTGAATTTGGTTCTGAAACTGTATCTTATGTAAGTAAAGCACCTAGTAGCCGTTTGGTTGTTGTGCCAGCTACATTTGAAAATACTACTGAAAGAATTATGGTTCGCCCTGAGTACAAGCGCCTTGAGGTTGTACCGGCTACTTATGAAACTGTATCTGAGCAAGTTATGGTAAAACCAGCTTACAAGCGCATTGTGACTGTACCTGGTTCTTACGAGAATGTAACTGAATCTTATTTGATTGAAGCTGAATCTAAGCGTCTTCAAACAATGACACCAAAGTATGAAACTCAAACTGAAACTATTGAGGTAAGACCTGCGTCTACCAAATGGGTAAAGAAGAGAGGAAACAAGGCTTGTTTGTCTGAAGATCCTGATGATTGTTTAGTTTGGTGTTTAGTGGAGATTCCTGCTCAAAGCAGAACAGTAACAAAGCGTGTAAACGTAGGTTGTGCTGGTGGAGATGGAACACCTAACTCTAACTGTACTAGAGAAGTTGTGATTCCTGCTAAGATGGGTACACGTACTTATAGAAAAGTTAAGACTTCTCCTACAACTAGAGAAGAAGAAGTTCCTGCTCAATTTAAGACTATCACTAAGCGTGTAGTAAAGACTCCAGCTACTGTAAGAGAAGTTGTTGTTCCTGCTGAGTATAAGGATGTTTCTGTTAGAAGAGTGAAAACTCCTGCTACAACTAGAGAAGAAGCTATTCCAGAACAAACTGCTTCTTACAAGAAGACAATTGTTACGAAGCCTGCTACTGTAAGAGAAGAAACTATCCCTTCTGAAAATGGAACTATCTCTACGAAAGTAGTAAAGACACCTGCTTCTGTAAGAGAAATTTCTATCCCTGCTGAATTTACTACTATCACACGTCGTGTATTAGTAAAGAAAGGTGGTTTCACTGAGTGGAAGAAAGTTCTTTGTAACTCTGATGTAACTAGCTACACAGTACGTCAAATCCAAAAGGCATTGATGGATAGAGGGTATGATGTTGGTGCTGCTGGAGCGGATAACGTAATGGGTGCTGACACTAAGTCTGCTCTTGTTAAGTTTCAAAAGAAGAATGGTCTTCCTATCGGAAGCTTAGACTTTGCAACTTTGAAAGCTCTTGGAGTAAAGTATTAATCTATAAGCCGATTTAATTCGGATTGATTAAATATATAAAATCCGTTCCTATTCATTTAGGAACGGATTTTTTTATTCGTATTCTAGGGTGAAGGGAGCAAGCCTAAGTAATCTTGTGTGTTCACATCACGTACTTTCACATTTAATTCTCCTTCGGCAAAAGGGATTTGTGTTTTAAGTTGGTATTAGTAGTTAGCCTTTACCAAAGAATTTTATGATAGCTCCATCTCCAGATATATATGAAGTGCCATTCAAAGACCAAGAAGTGGTAGGCGTATGCGTAACGGGCAATTTCAATTGAATAAGTTCTAAGGTACTCTTATAATAAAATACTTGCCCTTTCTTATTCTGTATAAGTAATCGACTATCTGTAAATTGAAAATTAACTATTTGTTCATTTCCGATTAATACACGTAATTGCTCCCCGACTAAGGATAAGGTATATAGATTTCCAGTTGAAGAAAGACAGTATAGTACACCGTCCTTTACGAGCATCTTTTTCATTTTGAAATCATCCTCTATTGCAAGGTTAAAAGGAAAACTCCTTAGAGGTGTTTCCCTGTCTTTTGCCATCAGCATTAATTGCATCGCAGAAGCATCATAAATCCACAATTCATTATTTCCCGAAAGGCAAACAGCCGTGACATTGGTGTATCCCCAATCTACCAAATTAATTTTTGTTAAGGGGTTAAGGGTTCGATCTAATAATTGGATAACTTGATAGTCTTCGTAAAAGCACATTGTTGCTAATGGATTAGAAACATCAATAGTCGATAATTGACCTAGCCTAGAGTTTGAATAGCGAAACACTTCCTTCTTTTGCACAAATTTAATCAGCTCTTCATTTTGCACGACAAAAAGCGCACCGAACGGATCTATCAGAAACTGATCGTGTTCTACCACCATTGAATCTTTCAGAGCCCAACCATTCAAACCACTACCAACGTTTCTTTTTTGCGGAAGCTGACCGCTAAAGCTACAAGTGCTTAGGATAAACAACAGGATTGTCGCTTTCAAAAAATTGAATTTGTAAATCTTTTCCATCAAATACGGCATAAGAATATTGGGTTAACCATTCACCAAGGTTAATATAACGGCTCTGATTATTGTTTAGTACCAAATCAATAGGAAGATGCCGATGCCCAAAAACGAAATAATCAACGGATGTCTTTTTGAGTACACCATTCGCATATTGCACCAACCATTCGTTGTCTGCCCCTAGCCAGCCTTTTGCCAAGTCCTGTTTGCCAGCATCTTTACTCTTTTGAGACCAAAAATTAGCGATACCAATGCCTAGGTTTGGATGAATCCGAGCAAAAAGCCACTGACTGATTGGACTTGCAAATACTTTTTTGATAAACTTATAACCCCGATCTCCTGGTCCAAGTCCATCTCCATGGGCTAAGTAAAATGTCTTTCCACTAATCGTTAGGTTTAGGGGTTTTCGCAAAATAGGAATATTTAATGCTTCTTTAAAATAAGAAAACATCCACATGTCGTGATTGCCAACAAAGAAAGTAATGGGTATTCCTGCGTCTGTTAATTCAGCCAATTTGCCCAAAAGGCGCGTATAGCCTTTGGGAATCACCTGTTTGTATTCAAACCAAAAATCAAAAACATCGCCAAGCAAATAAATGTGCTTGGCATCTTTTTTTACCATATCTAACCACCTAACGATCTTCTTTTCCCTCTCCATGGAGGTCAAATGAGCATCTACACCTAGGTGAAAATCAGAAACAAAGTAGGTCTTATTTCGCATATTGAGCGCTAAGATAGGTGTCAAGACCATAATAAAACAAAAAAAGATTGACATATAAAGAAAGAACGCTTATCTTTGTTGTTCATCCAAAGCATATTCTTATGTTCTGGATAAAGAACCAAATTATATTTGGTTTTCGTTAAATGGCTGTTAACAGGATTCTATAATTTGCATTATCTTCCTATTGGCACTATCTTAGCAACATCAATCAACGAGGCAACATTGCCACAAAACTAAAACCTGATAGCGTATAGCAGTAGATCTACTTTTTTGAATTTGGATTTTGTTCACTTATAAAACGTAGACCTATGCAGTATGCACCTTTGACTGATCAGGAGTTGATTACCCTATACCTGAAGGGAGATGAAAAAGCTTTTAGCCTTCTACTAGGCAGACACAAAGCAAAAATTTACACGACTATTTACTTGTTTGTAAAGGATCACGCTCTTGCGGAAGATATCTTTCAAGATGTATTCATCAAGATAATTGATACCTTGCGGAAAGGAAAGTACAACCATGAAGGCAAATTTGTCCAATGGGCTTCACGTATCGCATATAATATGTGCGTGGATAACTTCCGTAGAAATAAGCGTCGCTCACACATTCGTCCAACAGAAGATTTTGACATTTTTGATGTATTAGAAAATTCAGAGCCTGGATCAGATGAGTTGATGATCAAAAGCGAAACACA
>JAJRQS010000362.1 GCA_024280135.1 Bacteroidota bacterium
TAAGTACACATCAATTTCATCTCCCATAAAATCAACTAATTCCCCAATTTTAGCTGGAGAAAAACTTGGAGACATTATTGTTCTTTGTCGAGTATGTTCTTCCCCTCGTGCTAGTAATATTCCCTCACCTACAAATTCAGAAAGAATGTTTGAGGCAACCTCGGGTTTTTCGTAATTTGCTGCATTCTTTCTCAAAACATGCTTAATAACTTCTGAATTAGTTGTCAAGATGTTCACTTTGCTATGCTTTAAACTAAACATGTAAGTATCCCCATATTTTTTAAGATTACTTTGCATGAAAGGAATGGGATTTTGAATAAACTTTTGCAAACGAAAAATTGAACGATACCGAGGAGAACGTGGAGGTAATTTTGAAGTATTAGTCATGATTTTGAAATTTTAACATTTGTTTTTTTTAGTTGAGTAGCCCAAGTAGCGAAACTTTTGCAGCTTTTTAAATAGTAAATATATTCATCTGAAAAATCTTCTGGGGCTAAGTACCAGTCAAGATGTTTGAGGGTGTACGGGCGGTTAGTTCGTAAAGATGGTTCAATGGCTAGTATGTTTGAATCAGATCGATACATGGCAAATGTGCTATCTATACAAGCTGAATAGACTTCATCATTTAGTAATGGTGTTTTGGGCGCCCAATATTTAGATTCAAATTTTATGATTTGGTCTCTTAGTGGATTTTTATTGGGAATATCATTTATCTCTAATGATGTTCCGATGTGGTTGTACTTTGGGTATTTATCTAACAAATTAGATAGGTGAGTTAGTAGGTCTTTAGGTACATCTGGATAGGGAAGTAAATCTACATCTGTAATTACAAATTTGTCAAATTGCGATAATTTTTTACTTCCAATATATTCAACTCCTTTTCGCCAAGAATTAAACCCTAAATGGACTACTTGAATAGAAGGATGATCTATCTTGCGATAAAAATCTAGTAATGGAGGATAAGTTGATTTGTTGTCAACTATAATTATTGAAACCTTATCATCTAATGATAAAAGCCAATCAATCTGTTTTTTGAGCAAAGTTACTCGATTAAAATTGTTGATGAGTATGGGCATTGAATGCTTGTCTAACTTACTTTGGTCTAACTCTATTTTATGAAATAAGGTGTGTAAGCGCCAAAGAAAATGTCTTTTTTTCTTCTTATACAAATTAGAAGCACCTCGGATCTTGTTTTGAAGCCAAGTGGATTTTTTATCCGTATTATAGTTTATAACTTCTTCAGCCATTTTATTTAGGGTGTAGTATGAAGTATGAAAGAAAAGTGTTCCGAAATTCTTAGTTAGAATTACTTTGAGTTGAACTAATTTCAATAGTTTTGGCTAGTCCATCATAAATATTGAGTAGAGGTCTATTCAATACATTTAGCATTTTGCTAATGTCAGGTTGTCGTCTTGACATGTCTCCTTCTTCTAAAGGAGGCAGAAAGGTAATGTTAGATTTTGATTGTGTTACCTCTTTAATAATGTGGGCTAATTCTAAAATAGTCATTTCTCTAGCACATCCAATATTAATGATGTCATTCTCATGGAGTTTTTTATTTAGAATAGCTTCGATGGTATCTAAATTATCATCTACATAGCAGAATGTTCTAGTTTGATCTCCTTTACCATAAATAGTGATGTCTTGACCCGCTAAAGCTTGCGATAAAAATTTGGCAATGACGAAATCCTTACTTTGTCTAGGGCCATATGTGTTAAAGAACCTAAATATAGTGTACGGCAAGCCATATTCTTGAAAGTAGGCTTTAAAAAAGATTTCTCCAGTGTTCTTAACAACAGCATAGGGTAGTCTAGAGTTAAGGGGAGTGTCTTCTTCATGTAAGGGTAGTTCTGTGGGTTCTCCATAGACCTCACTAGAGGATGAGTAAAAGATTCTCTTAACCCCAGTTTCTTTTGATAAACTTAGAATATTTTTTAAACCATCCAGGTCTTTTAAAACCAGCATCGGGTTTTGCAATGTGCGCTCCACGCCTACGACCGCCGCATAGTGAAAAACATAGTCAAACTGATGATGCCTCATCTCCTCTGCCAATTCACTATATTGGTTTACATCTACCTGCTTAAAAGTCCAATTGGGTTTTGTTTCGGCAGGTAAATTTTTTAGTTTTCCTGTTAATAAATTATCTAATATGTGTACAAAAGTATTCGAATCTTGTGTCAGTCTTCGTGCCAAGCTACTGCCAAGATTGCCAGCTCCTCCTGTAATTAGAATTTTCCTCATAGATATTATACGTTATACACAAAGGACTTAATCCTTGGTGGTTGGTTACATGGTGAGAGGATGAACGATGGGTCAAAACTAAGTGTTTTTGTCGTTTAAAGCCCATTTTTGAATGGGTATTTATTATATTAATAAATTTTACAGTAGAATGTTTTAGCGGAAAAGGCTAATAAATAGGTAGAGACTAACGAGATAAGCCCCTACCTATTTGTTCATTTAATTGTGTATCAAGTTACTACCTTTTACAAACCTAGTCGTCTTTTCTATTTGGCTATTGCTAATATTCAAATAGAATATTCCATTGTTAAGATTAGAAATGTCTAAACGAACACGGTGCTTGCCTTGCGGCGAATGTTCGTTTTGTGACAATACTTGTTGTCCAAGCGTATTCAGAATGGTGATTGTGAAATCAGCATCAGTATTGGATTCAAGCGTGATATTAAGTACGTTTGAAGCAGGATTTGGATATACATCAGTTTGAATGTAGGCTGGATTAGGTGGTGTAATAGGAGGAGTGGAACAGCTTATTTCCATTACGAAATTTTTATATACGTATTGGTTCACCAGTTGCCAAGTACCCGCCCAAAAATTCATCACAGCAAAATCATTATTGTAACTATTGTCGTAGCTTAAATTTAGAGTGACGGGTTCTCCATTAGCCCATTTTAAGGTGCCTTCAGATTGCAAATCATTTAAGCCGATAAAGACCATGTTATTTCCTAAAAGTGATTTTAAGAAATCATTTTCAGCTTGTGTGTTCATGGAAGCTAAATATCCACCAGCACTTTCAGTAATTTGTTTGGCATTTTCCCAAACGTTCCCGGTGTTAGATAGATAGTAACCATGCGTGTTATATTCTCCTAGTTTAACAAATCCAGGAATTTCAGCGCAAGTAGCCGTTTCGTCTTCTATCAAAACCTGGAAACTACAAGATGCAGTATTAGAGCAATCATCATATGCTTCATAAGTTATGGTATAATTACCAACTGAAAAATCTGAACCAGACGGTAAGCCTTCCGTTTGGGTTAGGGTGATTGCATCATTTATTTCACAAGTCGTAGTGGTAATTGGATCTAGCCAAGTGACCACTTCAGTTGCATTTGTAGTGGTAATGGTAATGTCCTCAGGACAAGTCATGGTGATAGAGGAAGGTGCAGAACCATCACAATTGAATTCCATAATGTGTGGTTTGGACACCCATTGATTAACCATCTGCCAAGTACCTGCCCAGAAATTTATCACGGCAAAATCATTAGTAGTACTATTGCTATAGCTCAAATCCAGGCTTACAGGGTCTCCATTTGCCCATTCAGGATTGCCTTCAACTTGACTATCATGAAATCCAATAAAGACTAAATTATTTCCAATATTAGCTTTTAAGAAATCATTTTCATCTTGTGTATTCATGGAAGCTAAATAGCCACCAGCATTTTCTGCTGCTAATTTAGCAATCGCCCATGTCGTACTGGTATTGGACAAATAGTATCCGTGCCCATCAAACTCGCCAAGTTTTGTATAGCCATCTATTTCTGCACAGGTAGCACTTTCATTTTCAACAGAAACTTGGAAGCTACAAGTTGCAGAATTGGAACAATCATCTGTAGCTTCGTACGTAATCGTATAGTTACCTATCGCAAACTCAGATCCAGATGGTAGGCCCGTAGTTTGTGAAAGGTTAACGGTATTATTAATGGTACAGGTAGTGCTCGTTGTAGGATCTAACCAAATAACAACTTCTGTTTCATTTGTGGTTGTAACACTAATGTCAGCTGGACAGGTTACCGTCACCGCCGAAACTAATTCCACTACGGAAACTTGGAAGCTACAAGTCGATTGATTTGAACAATCATCAGTTGCTTCATAAGTTATGGTATAATTACCAACAGAAAAATCTGAACCTGACGGCAAGCCTTCCGTTTGGGTTAGGGTGATTGCATCATTTATTTCACAAGTCGTAGTGGTAATAGGATCTAACCAAGTGACAGCTTCAGTCGTATTAGTTGTGGAAATGGTAATGTCCTCAGGGCAGGTCATGGTGATAGAGGAAGGCGTAGAACCATCACAATTGAATTCCATAACGAATGACTTATTGACCCATTGATTAACCATCTGCCAAGTACCTGCCCAGAAATTTATCACGGCAAAATCATTAGTAGCACTATTACCATAGCTCAAATCTAGGCTTACAGGTTCTCCATTTGCCCATTCAGGATTGCCTTCAACTTGACTATCATGAAATCCAATAAAGACTAAATTGTTTCCAATATTAGCTTTCAAGAAATCATTTTCAGCTTGAGTATTCATGGTGGCTAAATATCCACCGGCATTCTCTGCTGCAATTTTGGCATCAGTCCAAGTCATACTTGCATCAGAAAGGTAATAACCATGCCCCGCCAATTCGCCAAGTTTTGTAAAACCATCTATTTCAGTGCAAGCTAATTCATTTGCGCAAGCCGTTTCATCCAATACATCACCAACAATTGTCCATCCTAAATCATTGATTAACATATTGTGGGCAGCTTCACCACTACAATATTTCAAAGGAGTATTGTTGGTTATCTTGTTTGTATATCCACTATTGGCCCAACCAATTAAGGTCGCATCATAATTGGGCACATCAAGACCCGAATGGAATAAAAAGTAATCCATATCGGTAACATTTGCAATGTCCCAATTGCCCAAGTTTTGATTGAAAGATGCGGCATGGTAAAACATTTGTTTCATATTCGTGACCATGCTGACATCCCAAGTATCTAAAGAAGTATTAAAAGCAATTGCAAGTCTAAACATGGCTTCCATTGTCGTGACACTACTGACATCCCAGTTGCTAATATTTGCATTGAACATATCTGCATGGTAAAACATTTGTTTCATATTCGTGACCATGCTGACATTCCAAGGGCTAATATCTCCATTAAAGGCAATTGCATTTGTAAACATTGCTTCCATGGTCGTAACCTTGCTGACATCCCAAGTGTCTAATGGAGCATTAAAAGCAAATGCAGATCTAAACATGGCTTTCATTGTCGTGACACTGCTGACATCCCAGTTGCTAATATTTGCATTAAACATATCTGCATGGTCAAACATGGACTCCATATTAGTCACACTGCTGACATCCCAGTTGCTAATATCTGCATTGAATACTTTTGCGGAACTAAACATACGAGACATATTAGTAACCTTGCTTACATTCCAATTGCTAATGTCCGCATTGAATGCTTCTGCGACCCAAAACATCATTAGCATATTGGTTACTTTGCTGACATCCCAATTGCTAATATTTGCATTAAATGCATCTGCGAATGAAAACATTCCTCTCATGTTAGTTACATTGCTTACATCCCAACTACTGATATCAGCATTAAATACCTTGGCGTTAGAAAACATTGAAAACATTGAAGTTACATTACTTACATTCCAACCGCTGATATCTGCATTAAGCTTTTCTGCTTGGTTGAAAGTTAGCTCCATATTGGTAATATTACTGACATCCCAATTCTCAAACCCTCCTTCTATAGAAGTCGCTTTCATAAATGCTTGATTAAGTGAGAATACATTAGAAAGGTCAGGAACATCCGTTGCATTTATGGTTAGGTTTGAACATCCTTTATAGGCTCGATTCATATTCGCCCAAGCAATATCTCCCCACTGATCTACAGAGATTATTTTGTCTTTATCGCCTTGGTCATTAAAGTGAATACCTGGAAATACGCCTCTAATGCCTATGGTATAGCTTCCAGGTGTTCCAAAATCGTGTGTCACTGTGCCCGTTAGGCCTAATTCATCGAATACCCCATCATTGTTCCAATCTACATCATAATTGTATGGGAAACTTTGATAAGTAGGTATGGTTATGCTTGAAGATGAAGGATCTAAAATATCCGTTTTCCAAGTCGTGATATATGCATTTGACAAAGTCGTAGTAGTGAAACTTTCTTCTGAGCAACTCATGGCATCTCCGTCATTATTGTAGGGTGTAAGCAGAATATAATAAGTCGTATTTGCGGCTAAAGTGCCCAAATCATATTGAAGAACATTACCCACATTGAAAGCATTTAAAATATCAACTCCACCGGGAGTAGTTCCAACTGTTAATTTGTAGCCTATGGCAAAATTAGCAGGATTCCAAGTGATTGTGGTTTCGATAGGTACATTTATTTGACCATCTACAGGATAGGTTAAAACGGTGCATTCTGGTAGTTGAGTTGGACAGCCCAGGGCATCGCCTGTGATGGTCCAGTTTAAGTTATTTATGAGTGTGTTTCTCTCTTCTTCTGCAGTACAAAATTGTAATTCATGCACGCCAATATTTTTATTGGAGAAGCTTTGACTTTCCCAACCAATTAATGTATTGTCGTAACTGTCAACATCTAGACCTGAATAACTAAGCATTTCTGTCATTAGAATAGCATTGGCTATGTTCCAGTTTCCTAAGCTATGATTAAAGGTAGTTGCTCCCTTGAATGTTTTCCAAAATCTAGTAACTTTACTAACATCCCAGTTTCCAATATCTGCATTAAAGGCAATTGTATTTTCAAATGTTGCTGACATTTTATTTACATTACTAACATCCCAGTTAGAAATATCCGCATTAAAAGAAGTCGCACCGCTAAACATCCAACCTATGCTTGTTACATTACTAACATCCCAATTAGAAATATCCCCATTAAAAGAAGTTGCACCGCTAAACATCCAACCCATGTCTGTTACATTGCTAACATCCCAATTTCCAATAGCCCCATTAAAAGAAGTGGCACCAGAAAACATACTGGACAAGGAGATACCATTAGTGAAGTTCGGTATATCTGTGGCACTATAAAGTAAGTTTTTGGCACCAGAAAAGGCGTTTGACATTATTGAAAACTCAATATCTCCCCATTGGACTATATCTATAATTTTTTGTGCTTCACCTGAAAAACCCATTAAAATTCCAGGAAAAACTCCTCGTATGGCAACACTATAAATTCCAGGAGTAGGGTAGGTATGAGTAATCGGGGTGTCATTGGTGATGGTCTCATCATAAATACCATCATTTTCCCAATCAATCTCAAAATTGTAGATTTCATTTCCCCATAATCCTATGGTTATGCTATTGGCATCAGACGTTCCAGGAAGGGTTGTATTCCAAGTAGTGATAAATGGTTCCATCGGCGTGCCGCCTGTCGTAAAGCTTGTTTCTGGACAATTAAAAGCAAGTCCATTTTCATTATAGGGTGTAACCACCACATAATAAGTAGTGTTGGGTACAAGGTTTTCTAGTGTAGTACTCGTGGCAGTTCCTACATTTAGATTTTCCAAAAAATCTGTCGAGCCAGAAGAAGTTCCCACAGAAATGACATATTGTACATCAGTGCCTTCTTCTGTCCAAGATATTGTAGGATTTAAATCAACATCAATCGCGCCGTCAGCAGGTGATATTACAGTGACACAATTAGGTTCTGCTAGCCCATTAAAAGTTGTGAAGCTAGTTGCTGGACAGTTGAGTGCATCTCCATTAGCATTGTAAGGAGTTATTTTTACATAGTATGTAGTGTTGGGTGCAAGAAAGTCAGGCGCGTATGAAAGGATATTCCCGATGTCTTCGTTGTCTAATAGTTCAGAACCACCAGGCGTCGTTCCGACCGATATTTTATACCCATCTGCAATTGAAACTGGTAACCAAATAAAATTGATATCCGTGGGAATATCCGTTGCTCCATCCTCAGGGGAAAAACTACTATTTGCGCAATCTGGAACAGGTAGCGTAGTGAAACTAGTTGAATTACAATTGACCGCATCACCATTTGCATTGTAAGCCAATATGGTGACGATGTATGTCTCATTGGGAACAAGGAAATTTGTTGCATAAGAAGTAACATCTCCGACATCTTCATTGTCGAGTATTACGGTACCGCTTGCCGTGCTTACAGAAAGTTTATACCCTGTGGCAAATTCGGCAAAGCCCCAAAGGAAATTAATCCCTGTGTATATGCCCGTGGAACCATCAGCCGGAAACATCAATTGTGTGCATACCGGTAATTGTCCAGGACACTCTTTTTCATCACCTGTGATGATCCAGTTATTATCATTAATTAAAGTATTTCTAGCTGCTTCTCCATTGCAGTATTTCAGTGTTTGGGCTCCAAGTATTCTATCGGTAATTCCAGATGCCGCCCAGCCTATAAGTGTATTGTCATAGTTGTCCAGATTGAGACCTGAAAAGCTAAGCATTCCATTCATGTCTGCATTTACGACATTCCAGCTACCCAAGTTTTGGTTGAAGGCAGTCGCACTCTGAAACATATGTGCTAGGTTAGTCGCATTACTAACATTCCACCCACTTATATTTCTATTAAAGGTTGTTGCATTTTTAAACATATAAGATAAGTCAGTCGCATTGCTAAGATCCCAATTGCTAATATCACCATTAAATGAAGTTGCACCTTCGAACATGTTTCGCATTGTATTTACATTGGAGACATCCCAATTGCCAATATCACCGTTAAATGAAGTTGCACCCCTAAACATATTAGTCGTGAAGGTGACATTCGACATTTTGGGTGCATCTGTTGTACTATATTGTAAATTAACAGCATTTTTATAGGCGCCATCCATTCTTGAAAAATCATTATCCCCCCACTGGTTGATATCAATTAATTTAGCTACATCATCCCCTGATAGATACCCAGGGAAAACGCCTCTGATTGCAATTTGGTTAATGCCTGGAATTGTATAATCGTGGGATGGGGTGGAGCCATTAATTGAGCTATCAAAGAATTCATCATAAACCCCATCATTGTTCCAGTCAATTTCAAAGCAATAATACTCATCTGGATAAAGCTGTAGGGACACGGATGAGTTATTA
>JAJRQS010000363.1 GCA_024280135.1 Bacteroidota bacterium
CAAAAGAAAAGATATTTATCAATTCCTATTCGCTCGCCTTTAAAAGTAATTCCCAGGAACAGAGGATTAATACTTGATTTTTCATGGTTATTACTTTAGTTAAGAATACACTATAGACACCTAAAATATACAAATTGCTACCTAGTGACTTTACAATATTTCCTACCAAATAAAAAGCCCTACCAAAAGGCAGGGCTTTAATTTAATATCATTAAATCCAATTAGTGCTTATTCACCGTAATAGGCAAGCAAACTTTTGTTGGACAAGGTGAACAATTCGTAGGAGCATCATAAGCAGATACCCTTGTGTTTGTAATGTTATTATCATTGACATACGCGGCTGTCACATCTATTCCAGTAGTTCCGTCAGCAGCTAACCCTCCGATTGTAAACACTTCTGTTCCTTGGGTATTGGCTATTACGAAAGTTCTAGTCGTACCATCTTCTAAGGTAATCGTAATACTCTCCCCTGCTGTTGCATTTGCGTAAGTAACAGTCACATCCAAAGAGTACGTATTTGTCAACCCATCACAAGTAGATGGAGATGCTAAATTTATGGCTATTGTTGGTGAACAATCAATGGCCTTAACTGGATAAATCTGTGAATCAGAGCAACCACCATTAGCCAACGTTACGGTAACAGTATAATCAATGTCTGCTGCAGGATTACAAACTTCTGGTTTTTCAATCGAAGCATCATCCAAATTAGTTGCTGGAGACCAAACAATTGTGGCTCCCTCTAATTCGGCAGGAAGATTCAAGTTCAATGTCTCACAGCCTGTTTTACAAACGTCTATGGCAGCATAAGGTCCAAAATTAATGGCACTAGGTTGATACAAAGTCTTATTAAATGAATTTGTACAAGTTCCAATATTTTGCGTAAGCTGCAAAGAAACTGGAGCTCCATCTGCTGCGCCAGGATTCAAGTGAACAGTCGCAATATTTCCCGAAAGGGTCACGGTACCTGATGAGCTCGGCACTAAAGCAAAGTCGTTAAGATTTGTTTCGGGACAAACAGGGAAAGTCAAGTCAGTTCCTGGACAAAGCGTAATTTCATCTTCTAGTGCATCAAAGAAAGTAGGTTCAAAATTATTAATTAATTTTTCTGATGTTTTACAATTACAAGCGGAAGCAAAAGTTTGTGCCAAAATCATTGGGCATGCTTTACTCATTGGCACATCCAAACACATCGTGATAGTCACCGTGTCACCAGAAGCTACATTGACCATATGGTCATTGCTGACAAGCTCTGGATCAAAGCTATCCAATGTTCCATTATTATTAACATCTTCATGCCATCCAACATGGACATTTCCTGAATAAGCTGGACCTGGGTTAACCAAATCAATTTCATAACAAACACTTCTTGTACCTGTTCCATTGCTACATGCCTCCGTCGCCCTGATATCAACGGTCGATAATGGTGGTCCTAAAGTAAGCGTTAAATATGGATTAATGCTATTCTGGACATTCACACCACAAGCCCCTCCACTAGAACAAGCCACACCCTCCACAAAACTCTTGATATCCATACCTACTTGCACAGTACCACACGATTCGGTAATTCCTTGCGTTGCCGAAAATTTAAAAGAAAATTGCTCTCCTTGTAAAAGTTTTGGCGCATCAAAACAAATGACTTTATCAATTCCAACTTGAGTAACCGTAATAGTTTTTGGTGTATATGATGGATTTGTAAAAATGACTGAATTTGGCTGATACGATAAAGAAGGCGGAATAGTCAAACAAACTGTAACACTATCTGCAGTTGGATTGTTACTTACATTCAACGCTGTAATACTAAACTCATTTGCATTGGCTCCACAGTATACTACTTCAGGGTTTGCAAATGTCAATAATTGCGCAAAATCACCTGGTAGTGCTTGCTGCAAAATTAAAGGTGGAGATTGTACATTTCCTGAAGTTAATGGATTTACTCCGCAAGGATCCGTAGCTTTTGTTTCCGTCAGCAATATTGAACCAGACAAAAACTCATCACAATTCGTAACTGTTTTGAATCGAAAAGCAACTTTATTACTATCCAAACCTGATGTAACGCCTTTCAATCCAGCAGCATGAATATCTGAATCCCATGTATCTGTTGTATACTCATAATGGTTCCCATTTACAATATCTGGGTCAACAATTGATGTCCAAGTATTATACAAACCACCTGCAAAAGAATATTCCCAAGAACCTGGTACTACCGAAAGCCCAGCTGGCAAATCAACATTCACATTTAGGTTTAACAACGTTAAAGGTTTAACATTTTTAATTAAAAATCCCATTATGATTTCATCACACAACTGTGGATTAGGATCACCAGCTGCCGGATAAATCCAAGAAGTCTGCAAGCCTGCTTCTCCAAAAATATAAGCATAACATATTTCAGCTCCTGTACAAGCTTCTCCTACTCCAGCCAAAGCTGATAGGACATTAGCAGGTGCACATCCAGCAGAAAAATTAGTACAAATAGTGGGTGGAGGCAATGAAGGTTCTGGACAATACTGAAGTGTTGTACCTACTCGCACCTTAACACACTGGCCATCTGCTAGATCAGGCAAATTTACATTATAAGTAGTTATTCCATCAGCGTCTGTCTTCACAAAAGTGAAGGCAAGTGGCGCGTCTGTATCATCTGTAACAGAAACTAAAGTAACACTTGCAGGAAGACTAATATTAGCTTGCACACCCGTCAATCCCGAAATACCACCAGCAGGTGGAGGGGTCGCACAAAGTTGCAACTCTACTATTTCAACTGAAGTGCCAGGCGAGCCCGCAGCTATTAAATCAGTACCGCTACTATTAGTAACAGCTAGTCCAGAAGTGCCTTGACGTTGGTCCGATATAATAATATCACCAGAAGTTACGGACGTGGTATGAATACCATTTGGTAGTAACGCTTCATACCAGTTCCCACCAATAGGGTTCCCACTAGCATCTACTCGTATATATCGATTAGGCGCTACTGTTGGATTGTTTGTAGCAGAGTTATTCGTATTTCCCAGGTATCGACATGTAGTGGGCTCCCCAATTAAGTATTCCCAATCAAAATTCATCGTATATCCTGAAATAGGCGCTACATCTGGACAAAGCATGCACATATCATAAGTCAAAATCATTGAATCTAAAGTTAAATTAAGACCCACACCAAATGGGGTAGCCCCAGATTCCTTAAAGTCAAACCCTACTGTTCCAGAAGCTCCAGAAGTGACGGAACAATACTCATCATTACCACTCGTCACACATTCTAGATTGTTTTTAGATGTTATCGTAATATCACTACTTAAACCATTGATATCTTTTAATTTAGCGTTGCCGCAAAAAGCACTAGGCTTATAAATGGGAACTTCTACATTTTTAATATTAACTAATGGTCTGAATTCATCTACAAACCATCCATTGGGTATGGTTGCATCAAAAGTAAAAGTATGTTTTGCAGAGCCACCACAATCATCAATGGTTACTTCAGACTTACCTATTACATCACCAGGTATAATCGTTTCTACTAGCGGACTCTCTCCACAAGCATAGCTTGATGCGCCATAACAACTTGCTACATTGTAATCCAATTTATAAGTACTCGAGCTCAATCTAACCGCAAACACATGTTCTGGAGTGGGAACTAAGCCAGCTGGTAAAGTTCCATTCACTTGTGAGACTTGTCTTGCTAGTAATACAGGATTCTTAATTATGGGTACTTCCCAGTGAAAATAAAAAGTATCCTTTGCTTCAATATTATACGTATCTAGGAAGTCATCTAGACAATTACCGCCATCCATTACCTGTGAAGTATTGTCTCCCCTACAATCAACATGATAATCATATCCATTATAGATTGTAAACCCTACATACGCATTATCTCTAGAATCATACGAATTATAACGCAAACAACCTACTTCATCATTCCCAGAACTAGACATTCCTGGTTTATAATTTTGGTGTTCATCCCCTATCATTAAAGCTTCTCCAAAATAATTCACAATAGGAGCTCTCCAATAACGAGCACCTTCACTCTTATCCCTAACACAAGAAGGAATGGTCGTAAGATCTATAGGCACTTTAGTCGTCGTCCCATCTTTAATAAGGCTAAATGCAATCAACTTTGAATTTTGGCCATCTGCTGTCAATTCATTATTTCCTCCATCAATATTCAAATCTGCCCCTGTAAAGAAATGCTGCCAGCTCCACCAAGCTACATTTTCAAAAAATTTCATATCATGAATTACATATTTTTCAATTCCGATCATGGTGTCTCCTGGCATAAAACGGGTCAAATCTGCAGGGCTATTCGCTAGCTTCTGCGCCCGAGTTACTTTCGTAGCCATGGTCTTATCCGTGTAGCCTAGGTTCTTTCGCGTAAAGCTATTTTCAGCCTGTTCAAACAGACATGCACAACCTGTAGCATAAGGGTCTCCTGAAAATAATTCTTGGCGACAAGCCCTGACTATCTCACAACCACCCACACAACCGTCACATTCTTCAATTACTTTGAAGTTTCCTACCCAATACTGTCTAGGACCACAATTACCATCATTCATTTCGACTGTTACTTTATAACAAATTTCTGTTCCCGAGGCAATGCTTCCAACATTCATTTTTAATATCTTTTGACCACCAGCAACCCTAGCCCAACTCAAATCTAAATCAGGGACATTCACATATCCAGAGCCATCATTAAATTGAGCAGAACCAGGCACAAATTGTATATCATCCATCAACAAAGAATCACCTGCAAAATCAATCACAAGATAAGTACTTGCATTTCCAGTGCAGGCCCCTACATTTTCTGAATTGAAAGTATAACAATATTCTAATTCTCTAGTCTTAGCACCTTTGCTACCTCCAAATTGTCCGAAATTGTACATAGGTGTAGTCCCTACTATATTCGCAGGGTCAGCTAACAAGTTAGTTGTATCCGCTGTTGCTGTATATTTAATATCACTTCCTGTAACAGGTGGAAAAGACTTAAAAGACTGTCCACAGTTTGTCAATCCTTCTACATAAAACTGGGCAAATCCACAGTCCAATTTTGCACAACTTCCACTTCCATCACCACAAGTCATGTCTAAAAAAACACTTAATGTAAGCGTTTCTCCACCTGCTAAGTCATCAAAAAAACCATCTCCATCCGCATCTTCTAGCCCATTTGCGCCATCTGGATCGTTGGCTATAGCCCCAAAATCAATACTGATGTCTGAACCTATCCAAGCGTAAGAACCTACAGGCAAAGACACTCCTCCAATCTGAACATCAGAAATAGTAAGGTTTGATTTTTCGCAAGTATTAAATCCTACTTTCAAATTATTAATTAAAAATTGTCCAGTGTTTGGGTTTGGATTATTTACGACTAAATCTATTCGAGCGGGTGCGCCACAAATTGAAGCGCCATTTATTAAGGTAACTGTTGCCGTAGGCGGAGCAGCACTTTGCGGCTGCACTTTTACAAAAGAGGTGGTCTCCGTTATGTTACAAGTATCTCCACCACAGCCATAAAATGCTTGGTATTTAATGGCAAAATCAGACCCAGTTGTTGGGCAAGCATCAGCACTATAACAAACCTCGACATCTATGTATTCATCGGTGTTAAATTTATTGTCAGAAGGATTGGGTGCTCCATTTCCAGAAAAATATGAATTATTAATATTAGCCGAAAAGATTAGATTATTGTAAGTATATGGAAGAGCAGTTCCATTGGCTTTCAAGGAGGTAATATTCACACCCATTGCTCCATTATCTAGCCCTAGTATCCTAAAGTTCATGCTATCCAAATAAGTATCAAGTCCATCCTGTGAAATCCTAACGGTTTGACAAGAAGGCGTACCCAAATTTGAGATAATTGCTTGAGTGGGTGTCGTGCTTTGCACATTCAACACAGGAATACTCAGAGAATTATTA
>JAJRQS010000364.1 GCA_024280135.1 Bacteroidota bacterium
TTGCTATATCTTGTTGAAAATCAGTGATTTCGGTGTATGATTTAGCTCGGATAGTTTGATTGTCAATTGCTTTTACTTGAAAGGAAGTTGCAGGAATGAGTGTAGTGGTCTTTTCTCGAATGACTTGATAGACGGTGACTTTGTAATCCCCAGGCGGAACCAAACTGAAATTACTTGTTTTCTGTAAAGGGTCAAATTTTCCTTTTGGTGCCTGAATAGGAGAAGGAAAAGGAATAGTTAGATCCCATGTAAGTCGCTGAATGCCTTTACCCATTTTTTGATTAATCTTACGTATTTCTTTTCCTGTTGCATCACTAATGGCAAAAATCAAATAAGGCTTGACTTCCTTTTTTTCAGCTTCTAAAGTTTGTAGGTCGGGTAGGGGAATGGGTTGTTTATTTTTAATTAATTCCTTTTCTTTTTCGTGTCGAATGGCTTGCAAGGTTTTGGGTACCTCTTTAAGGTAATAAGTGAAGGTTGCCCCAAAAGGTGCGTTTTTGGATTTGTAAACCATAGACCCAAATCCATAGCCACCTCGATTACGTTGAATGTAGCGCAGCGCATCTTTAATCGGAAATAAGTGTGCTTTTTTGGCTGCAAAGCTACCCTCGATTTCCCGTAAGGAACTGTAATCATCTAGGATATAAAAACCTCGCCCAAAAGATGCCGCAACTAGGTCATTTTCTCGCTCTTGGATGACAATGTCTTTGATGCTCACATCTGGAATCCCTGATTTTAATGGAACCCAATTTTTGCCTTTATTGGTCGTAAAGAAAATGCCAAATTCAGTACCCACAAAAAGCAAGTTTGGGTTTACATGATCTTGTTCTATGGTATGGACTGTGCCATTTTCAGGAAGGTCTCCTACGATAGAATGCCACGTCTTCCCTTTGTCGGAACTCATCAAAATATAAGGTTTGAAATCATCTCTTTTACGATTGTCAAACGAAGCAAAGACCACTTCTTTTTGATGTTTTGAGCAGCGAATATCACTTACATAGGTATGGGCAGGTACGCCTGGAAAGTGTTCTTGTTTGCGCCAATTTTTGGCATCTTCACTGACTTGAATTAAACCATCATCGGTACCTACATAAATTAAGTTTTCTTGCAAAGGTGATTCCTCTAACGAAACGGCCATACCATACAAGGAAGTACTTACATTTTTGGCGACAGCATCTACACCCCAATAGCGATCCATTACGGGTGCATTATCTCGTGGAATTTGGGCACTTATATCGTCCGAAATTACTTGCCAAGAATGACCTTGATCGTCACTTCTAAAAATTTTATTAGCGCCCATGTATAATCGTTTGTGATTATGTGGGCTAAGGATAAAAGGCGTGTTCCAATTCCATTTGTACAGATTTTCGCCTATTCGTTCACGTGGTTTAATACTTAATTTTTCTCCACTCTTTTTATCAAATCGAAATAGGTTTCCATATTGATATTCAGAATAAACGATGTTGGGGTCAGTCGGATCGATGGCTTGCCAAAATCCATCTCCTCCCTGTGTGACAATCCACTCCCCACGCGTAACACCATCAGTATAAAGGGTTTGTGAGGGTGCACCCAAGCTACTATTGTCCTGAGTACCACCGTAAACCCAATAGAATGGATATGAATTATCAACGTTGACTCGGTAAAATTGAGTGATAGGTAAATTACTTTTGTGGATATAATTTTGTCCAAAATCATAAGTTTCATAAATACCTCCATCGCTGCCGATCATGAAATGATTGGTATTAGTAGGATCAATCCATAAGGCATGATCATCTACATGTTTTTTGTTTTGGCCGATACGTTGCCAAGTTTTACCGCCATCTAAAGTATAGTGTGAACGGGTCTCAACGGAGAAGACTTTATCCGCATTTTTTGGGTCGCAATAAATTTCATTATAATACTGCCCACTAGCACTGTGATTACTCATTTTTTGCCAAGACTCTCCTGCATTTGTCGAGCGATAAAAACCACCTTTTCCAAGTGCTGCTTCTACAATTAAGTAAAGTAGATTTTTTTGAACGGGAGATGCGGCAATGCCCATTCCTCCAATGTCCACTTTGGGTAAGCCTTTCATTATTTTTTGGAAGGTTTCGCCTCCATCTATTGATTTGTAAACAGCGGATTCAGGACCTCCACCAATTCTAATATTCGCATGGCGTCTTCGCTGTTCTGAAGTTGCATAAATAATGTCTGGATTGTTTGGGTCGATGACCACATTATTCACGCCAGTATGCTTACTTATTTTTAATACTTTCTTCCAAGTTTTACCCCCATCTATAGTTTTATAAAGGCCTCTGTCTGGGCTATCTCCCCAGATAGATCCTTCAGCAGCCACAAAAACAATATCACTGTCGTTGGGGAGAATAGCAATCATCCCGATTTGGCGAGATTCTTTAAGCCCCATATTTTTCCAAGATTCACCTCCGTCTAAGGATTTATAGATTCCATTACCATAACCAATCGCACGTTGATGATTATTTTCTCCTGTACCTGCCCAAATGACATTTGGATTTTGTGGATCTAGTTTGAGGCATCCGATGGCATAGGCGCCATGTTTTTCAAAGATGGGTTTGAAGGTTGTTCCATTGTTATGGGTTTTCCAGATATGTCCAGAGGCCGCACTTACGTAGTATTCACTAGGGTTTTTAGGGTTTACAGCAAAATCAGAAATACGTCCAGAGACAAATGCGGGTGTTAAATTTCTAAATTTAAGTCCGCCATAAATACCAGTAGGGATGGTGTCCACTTGCGCAAAAAGAGTTGTCCAACTTAGGAAAATAGACAATAGAATTAGTAAGAAA
>JAJRQS010000365.1 GCA_024280135.1 Bacteroidota bacterium
TGCTGGGCAATAGGCTTACCAAAAGCAATTCGCTCATTGGCGTAGGCTGCTGCGAGCTCATACGCTCCTTGTGCAATGCCCAACGCCTGAGAAGCAATCCCAATTCGGCCTCCAGCCAATACCTTCATAGCAAATTTAAACCCAAATCCATCTTCACCAATTCTGTTCTCCTTCGGTATCTTAACATCTTGATACATGATGGTGTGGGTGTCGGATGCACGGATTCCTAGTTTGTCTTCTTTGGGGCCGATTTCTACGCCATCCCAGCTTGTTTCGACCAAAAAAGCATTGATACCTCGACTTCCTTTACTCTTATCTGTTTGGGCAATGACTATATGGAGCTTGGAACTCCCGCCATTTGTAATCCAGTTTTTGACACCATTTAATAAGTAGTGATCCCCTTTGTCTTCTGCGGTGGTGCGTTGCATGGTCGCATCACTACCAGCTTCTGGCTCAGACAAGCAAAATGCACCTATCCATTCTCCTGTAGCCAGTTTTGTAAGATATTTTTGTTTTTGCTCCTCTGTACCATAGGTTTCAATACCCCAACAAACTAGAGAATTATTTACAGACATGGCTACAGAACACGAACTATCAACTTTGGAAATTTCTTCCATGGCAATGACATAAGACAGGGTATCCATACCACCTCCCCCGTACTTGGGATCGACCATCATGCCTAGAAAACCCATTTCTCCCATCATTTTTAACTGTTCAGTGGGGTGCGTTTTGTGGGTATCACGGTCAATTACTCCGGGTAAAAGTTCTGTTTGAGTAAAGTCTCTAGCGGCTTGTTTGACTGCTAATTGTTCTTCTGTAAGGTAAAAATCCATTTTATTTGTTTTGTCACAAATGAAGTAATGCCATTTGTTGTGATTAGGGGTCGCTAAATTACGGATTTTGTGGGAGGTAAGTTGTTTTTTTGCAAAAAAAACAGAATTATGATCCGCTGATCCTATATAGAGAGCGGCTAGTAAATTAAAATTTGGTAGCACAGAAAGGATAAAACAATAATTTCAAGTACATTTGTACGTTTATAAAAGAAAATATTGCCTGTGTTCATTAGTTTTAATATTCAGTCGCCTTTCTATTTAGCCCTTTTGCTGGTATTACCCTTGCTTTGGTTTACTTTTAGATTATATACCTCCTTTCGAGAAAAGGGCCTTAAAGTCTTTGGCTCTATGGTTGCAAATGGGCAGTCTAGCCTTGGAAGCACTAAGTTTTGGATGTTTCTAGCAGGCATGACCTGCTTGTCCTTGGCGGCAATTAATCCACGTGTTCAAGGAAAACCCATTAAAATAGCCAAAAAAGGAGGAGATGTCATTTTTGCCATCGATGTCTCTAAGAGTATGTTGGCACAAGATGTAAAACCCAATCGATTGGAAAGAGCGAAGTTGGTTTGTTTGGAATTGCTTAAAGGATTCGATAATCAAAGAGTTGCTGTAGTTGTTTTTGCAGAAGGTGCTTATGTGACCATGCCCTTTACAACTAATTATGCTTCCGTGAGTAGTTACGTGATGGAAGCATCACCCAATTTAATAAGTGCTCAAGGTAGTAGTTTGTCCAACTTGATTTCAACGCTACTTGAGTTTTTTGGCAAAGAGGAAGTCGCAGAAAGAGGGGTAGTGGTTTTGTCTGATGGTGAAGATCATAGTGAATTGACTTCACAAATAGTTGGAAAAGCAAACGAAAAAGGATTGATTTTTTACCCTGTTGGGATGGGGACTGTACAGGGGGGACCTATTCCGCAAGGTCGGGGGCACTACTTAGAGGATAAAAGTGGACACAAGGTGATTACAAAGCTGAATGCCCGTTCTCTAAAAAAACTGGCAGGAAAGAATGGACAGTATTTTTCAGTATCTGAGACACATGCACTTTTGCGTAAAATTCGGCAATTGAGAGAAAGTAATTTTTCTGACATTACAACTTATGAGTATCGAAGTTTATTCCAATTTTTTCTCTTTCCAGGTTTGGTATTAATTATACTTTCCTTTTTTAGTGATAGAATGAGTCTAAGGAAAGTAGCAAAATATGCTTCTGTGGTTTTAGTATTATTAATGAGTAGTAATTTTTCGCTTGCGCAAAAAGTGCATAAAGATTTTCTGAAAGGAGACAAAAATTTTAAAAAAGAAGAGTTTGCGAAAGCAGCAGAGCATTATGAAAAAATACTAAAAGTAGACGAGGATAATGCTCAAGCCGTTTATAATTTGGGTGTTGCGGAAGCAAAAAGAAGTGACAAGAAAAAGGCATTAGAACATTTTGCGAAAGCGGCGAAACTAGCTGATAATCAGAAAGATAGGGCAGCAGCCTTGTATAATGCGGGTACTTTACTCCTTTCGGAAAAAGACCAGCTAGAGAAGAGTATTGAGTTACTAAAGGAAGCGCTTCGAAATAGTCCGAGAGATAAAGATATTCGTAAAAATTTGGCGAAAGCACTTCAATTGAAAAAGAAACAACAACAACAACAACAACAACAACAACAACAACAACAACAAAACAACCAGAACCCAAAAGAGAACAAACAGAACCCAAAAGAGAACAAACAGGAAGAAAAGGATCAGCAGAAAAAGAATAAGAAATCAGAAGAACAGAAGAAACAAGAAAGTAAATCTAAAGAAGAACAAAACAAAAACAAAAGTAAGGAAGAACAAAAGCAAGATGAACAAGATAATTCAAAATTTGAGTCAGGTGATAACGCTCAAAATGAAGCAAATCAAAAGCAGCATGTAATGGACAGGTTAGAGTCAGTCAAAGAAGCTGAAAGACGTGTCCGAAGAAAGATGCAGCGAAGTAAAGGAAAAGCATCGAATCGTAGCGGTAAGGAGTGGTAATGCAATAGAATTGAAAGATTTTTTTAAAAAACTTCCCTTTTGACTAACCATTTTGGGGTACGCTTCGTCTAATAAGTGCGTATAATTGATAAAAGAGGTGTTAGCTATGATTTTATACCTTATTTTCCCAATTTATTCGAGTAACAATCGTTGAGATTGTACGTCTATAAAGATAGATTAACACCACATAACTACTTTTAACACAACTACTTATAAATGAAGTTTCCTAATCCGATTCCAGTCAAAGAGATTGCTAAGCGTATTGGAGCTGATATTATCGGGTCTACAACGCAGAAAGCTTTTGGTATTAATGAAATCCATAAAGTAAGACCTGGAGATATTACTTTTTCTGACGTAGAAAAATATTTTGAAAAGTCTCTGAACTCAGAGGCAACCATCATTATTTTGAATAAAATAGTGCCTTGTCCAGAAGGCAAAACTATTTTAGTGGTGGACAAACCCTTTGAAGCGTATGATTCTTTGGTTAGAGAATTTCGACCTTTCCGTCCTTTAACAGCTGTAGTAGCGGAAGATGCAATAATTGGTAAGAATACGCATATAGAACCCAATGTTATCATTGGGCATCATGTAGAGATAGGAGATAACTGCTACATTCAAGCGGGTGTCGTCATTCAAGATTATACAATTATTGGAAATAACGTGGTTATTCAATCAGGAACCGTTATTGGGTCTGATGCTTTTTATTTTAAGCGTAAGCCAGAAGAATATATCAAGTGGCGTTCTGGTGGTCGAGTGGTGATTAAAGACAACGTAGAGATAGCTGCTAACTGTACCATTAATAAAGGAGTTTCGGGTGATACCATTCTTGGAGAAGGGACGAAATTGGACTGTATGGTTCATATAGGGCATGGAGTAGAAGTAGGTGCGAACTGTCTTTTTGCCGCGCAAGTAGGCATCGGAGGCAAAACAATAATTGACGAAGGGGTTGTTCTTTTCGGACAGGTAGGGGTTGCCCAAAATATTCACATAGCAAAGAATGTCGTGGTACTAGCCAAGTCTGGAATCAGCAAAAACCTAGAAGAGAAAAAAGTGTATTTTGGATATCCTGCCAAGGAAGCAAAAACTACTTTTAGAGAATTAGCCGCTTTGAAACAACTACCTGAATTTATCAGAGCTAATTTGAAATTGACGAAGTAAGCATTTTATTTTCTTGATGATTTAAAACTGGAAATTTGCGAAAGTGAGTTTCCAGTTTTTTTGCATTTGCTAGTGTATAGCAGAGTCAGCCAATGGAATTAAATTTAGTGCCTAAACTACGCTGTAATTTACGCTAATTCTCAATCAGTACTGTTATCCACTTGTCCTTCTTTTCTTTGTTTTATCCAAAGGTCTTGAATGATCAATCGACTACTTTTTTCATAACTGAAGTAACTAACAGCCCAGTTCAATCCAACAAAGAATCTATTTCTAGAAAGACTATCGTGACTTTTGTTACATTAGAAAAATAAATACTCTTTTAACCATTCTCCTTACCTTGTGCAAAAATAAATATTTCTATGAAAATAATGTCTATACCCATAGCGCTTGCCTCTAAATCTCCTAGGCGACAACAACTCTTGCAAGAAGCTGGGTTTCAATTTAGGGTCGTTCTGCCCAACGCAGAAGAAATTTATCCAGCCGAAATGGATCCCAAAGAAGTGCCTTGTTTTCTTTCTCAAATTAAAGCGAAAGCAGCTATCCCCCTTGCTAAACCAGAAGAAGTTATATTGGCTGCGGACACTATCGTGATCTTTGAAGACACCATTTATGAAAAGCCCAAAGACCGAGAAGGTGCCATCCGAATCCTCCAAGCCCTTTCGGGAAATACCCATGAAGTCATTACAGGTGTTACTTTGCTTTCGCCAAAAAAAGAAATGAGTTTTTGTGGACATACCTCTGTCACGATGGAAGCGTTATCGTTAGATGAAATCAACTTCTATATTGATAATTTTAATCCATTCGACAAAGCGGGAGCTTATGGAATCCAAGAATGGATAGGACATTGCAAAGTGGCAAGTATTACTGGTTCTTACCTGAATGTTATGGGTCTTCCCGTAAATCTAGTTTATAAACACCTAGAATCATTTACCTAAACCACAGGTCTCAATTGGAATTATTTATCCAAGAAAAAGAAGCATTCTAAATGCTTGACCTACACGCAAAAATCCTCTATATTTGGAGCCCCTACCAAAGCAGCTATATTCAGCTCTAACCAAATATAAGATGAAAATACGACCTTTTAAGGCTTTGCAGCCAAATTTTAATTTATTGACCTCACCGGATGCTTTTGCTTCTGAAATTAAGAAAAATTTCAAAGATTTTTTTACTTCAGGCATGATACAGGAACAAAAGGAAGAAGCTTTTTTTATTTACCGTATTATCGATGATGGTCAGCCACATACAGGACTGATTACGGGAACTGCTATTCAAGAATACCTGAGCAATAATATAAAAAAACATGAGCAAACTTTAAATGCTAATGAACAGGCTCATCTTCACAAATTCTTGCAATGGAATACAACAATGAAACCCATTTTATTAGTCTATCCATCCGTCTCTACCATTTCTAATTTGCTAAATAAATATACCTCTTCTGCTAATCCAGATTTTGAAATTGACTTTGAACTCATTCCGCAAAAACATCAATTTTGGATGGTTACGGATCCTAGTTGGTTAGATAAAATAACGAAACTTTTTAAAACCAAAGTCAAAACAGCTTACATTGCTGATGGACATCATCGGATAGCTGGAACCGCCTCACTACACGAGAAGTTCCCCAAATTACACTACAACCAAGCTTTTACAGCCTATTTTGCTTTTAATGAAGTGAAAGTTTTAGCGTACAATCGGGTTATCAAAGATTTGAATGGACTCTCTCCAACTCACTTCATGGCAAAGCTTTCCAAATACTTTAAAATAAAGACCCTGAATGAGCCTTCCAAGCCTTCTAAGAAGCACCAGCTTACTATTATGCTGCACCATGAGTGGTATCAATTGACTTGGAAAAAAAGTAAAATTAAACCTCTTATTGTTGATGATCCCGTTTTGTTGGACAGCTTTTTATTGAACCATTTTATCTTTCCTATATTGGGTATTTCGGATCCAAGAATTGATAAACGTATATCATATATAGGTGGAGATGAAGGGCTAGACGGTATTATTCGAAAGGTTGGTGATGATCCTTCAAGAGTCGGAATTTGTTTGTATCCTGTTGATATTAAGGACATGGTTTCTTTGTCTGACATGGATAAGACGTTACCACCAAAATCTACTTGGTTTGAGCCTAGACTCAAGAATGGCGTCATCATGAAGCGTTTTGAATAAAATGCTTTGACCAAGGAGTTACTGAAGTCCCTTAGCAGTTGCTTTTAAACCACTGAAAAAGAGGTCTCAAAGTTTTTTTCGTTGTAACAAGAGTATTACTTCGTTCATTATCAGCCAGTTACTATTTATGTCAATTAAGATAGGGAATATTAAGCTTTTCGGACTTTATTGGCAAGATAATTGCATATTCCTTTTATGAAGATGACGACGTAATGGAGTAAAGAAATAGAGCAGGTTGTCTTCCCTAAATTGAGGGTGAGTGTTTGTTCATAGTTTTTGTTTTGTCCCCCAGATAAAATTGGGGGACTTTTTTCCCTTTTCTACTCTTCAATTTCCCTTATTCGATAGACAACCCAAAAAAGAAATGCGCTTTTCCATCTGGAAAGGTAAGGATGTTTGTTCATAGTGTTTGTTTTTTGTTTTGTCCCTGTCGAGTTTGTTCCTTGACAGGGCTTTTTTTGTCAAATACAAGGCAGCTGTTTATAGAAAATAAACAATGGACATGATCGGTATATGCATTAACCTCGATAAGGATTCCTTTGCTCTTAGCATTTTCCTATATATGGGTAAATAATTGTTGCCTAAAATCTTCATGGATTAAAGGCACTCTCTTTTTAGTACAAAAAACCGTATGTACCCAGACGCTGACCCAACTCATTTAAGATTTTGGTTTGTAAAAACCAAGTTGCATTTTGTCCTATACCAATCCTTTCGGAAAAAACTTTAATCAAGCATTATCTGAAGCGCCAATTTCTTTCTCCACTATATAATTATTGCGATGTACAGAGTTTCGAGAGAGCATTTCTGCTAAAAAACCAGTTGTAAATAATTGCATCCCCAGTATAATCGCTAGTATGCCAAAATAAAATAAAGGTCTGTCTGTTATGCCGTATTGATTATAGATTAATTTGGCAATACTTAAATAGGTAAGAATAGCAAAACCAATAAGGAAGGACAATGTGCCCAAAGAACCAAAAAAGTGCATCGGTCTTTTGCCAAACTTCCCTACAAACATAATCGAAATCAAATCTAAGGGTCCATTTATAAAGCGCATGATACTGCCAAATTTAGTGACCCCAAACTTACGCGCTTGGTGTTGAACAACCTTTTCCCCAATGTTTGAAAATCCAGCCCATTTAGCAATAACCGGGATATAGCGATGCATTTCTCCATATACCTCAATGCTTTTAACTACATTTTTGCGATACGCCTTTAATCCACAGTTAAAATCATGTAAATGTATGCCACTTAATTTTCGGGTAACCGCATTGTACAACTTTGTAGGGATGGTCTTGCTTATCGGGTCATGTCGCACCTTTTTCCATCCAGAAACTAAGTCAAAACCCTCTTTCAATATCATACGATAAAGTTCAGGAATCTCTTCTGGATTATCCTGTAAATCAGCATCCATTGTCACCACTACGTCTCCCAAAGCAGCAGCAAAGCCTACATTGAGCGCAGCAGATTTACCATAGTTTCTTTGAAATTTAATGCCCCGTACACTCGGGTTGGATTGCGTTAGTTTTTCGATGATAGACCAAGAAGTGTCCGTACTGCCGTCATCAATGAAAACAATTTCATACGAAAAGCTGTGGGATTCCATAACTTTTCGAATCCAAGCCTCCAGTTCAGGCAAGGATTCATCTTCATTCAACAACGGTATTACTACTGAAATATCCATACGGCAAATTTAGTCATATTATCTATATCTGTACTATATAATGAGCGAAATGTTCTAGAGAAACAGGCACATCTTCCACCAAAGGCAACAATTCTTAATTTTTTACGCATAAATAAAAACATAATCTGTATCATTGTGGTGAGTATAACGAAAATGAAAACAAAAGAAGTACAACAAGAAGTGATGACTCCTGTCGTTCACCTCCAAAATCTTTGGGTGATGTATGAAGACGTACCGGCGCTCTCCGGTGTGAATTTGACTATTATGCCTGGTGAGTTTTTGTTTCTGTTGGGCAAGACTGGGAGCGGCAAGTCAACTTTGCTGAAAGCCTTGTACGCTGGAGTTCCGATAGCTGATGGGCATATTTCGGTCGTTGGTCATGATTTGCGTAAGCTAAAATTTCAAGATAAACCCAAGTTGCGTAGAGATTTGGGAATTGTATTTCAAGACTTTAAATTGCTGTATGATCGTAGCCTTTATGATAATATGGAGTTTGTGTTAAGAGCGACTGGATGGAAACGAAAGAAAAAGATTAAAGCAAGAATTAGTGAAGTTTTGAGCGCAGTGGACCTTGCGGAAAAAATGGATAGATTACCAGAGCAGCTATCTGGGGGCGAACAGCAAAAAGCAGTCATTGCAAGAGCCTTATTAAACCAACCCAAACTGATACTTGCGGATGAACCTACAGGTAATTTAGATCCAGAAACTTCGATTGAGATTCTTAATTTAGTGAAGTCAGTAGCTAAGCAATATGGGGCAGCTGTTCTTTTTTCCACGCACGATTTGGCTTTGCTAGAAGAATTTGCGGAGGCTAGGGTCGTTCAATTTAGTGGAGGTGTTTTGTTTGAGGATTGATTTAAAGTTTTGTTCTATATGTCGAAAATCATCTTTATTGTATTGTAAGAAAGCTATCTTTGCCCCTTAAAATTATTTTTATATGAGCAAAGCAGTTTACGTCGCCACAATGGAACATGGAAGTGGTAAATCCTTGGTTACATTAGGGCTGATTCGGATGTTATTAGGGAAGGTTGCAAAAGTTGGGTATTATAAGCCTATTATTAGTGATTTTGACGGCAGGGAATATGACAATCACATTAATACTGTCCGCTCTTATTTTAACTTACCTATAACTTGTGATGATGGTTATGTTTTGACTAAGAGTGAGGTCTTAGAAATGGTTAGTCAAGGCAAGATTAATGATGTAGTAGATATCATTATAGAAAAGTTTAAAGAACTCGAGAGTCAATATGATTTCCTTTTAGTAGAGGGAACAGACTTCACTGGAGAAGGTACGGCTACAGAATTAGAGGTTAACTCTATTATCGCCAAGAATCTAGGGATTCCAGCTATTATTGTAGAAAAAGGAAGTGATAAGTCTATGGATGACTTTCTGAATAATATGCAGGCTGCCTTTCAAAAATTTGAAAACAATGATGTACGGGTGTTGGCAATCATTGGAAATATTATTGAACCTAAAAATATTGATTGGGTTAAGAAGAGTTTAAATAGAAAATTTGATGTGCGGGTACTTGCCTATGCAATTCCCAAAATTGAAGATCTAGGGAATCCGACAATTAAAGAAGTCATGAAAGCCCTGGATGCTACACTGCTATTTGGGAAAGAAAGAGCATTGAATAATCAGGTAAGACAAACAGTAATAGGTGCCATGCAACTACGGAATTTTTTGACAAGGCTTCACAAAGATACTTTGGTCGTCATTCCTGGTGATCGGTCAGATTTGTTATTAGGTGTTCTTCAAGCAAATACTTCTAATACATTTCCATCTATAGCGGGAGTGATATTGACAGGGGGCTTGCGCCCAAAGCCTATTATTGAAACACTGATAGAAGGTCTGTCAACGAGTTTGCCTATTCTTTTGGCAGAGGATGATACCTATTTGACTGCCCAAAAAATAAGTAATATTCATCCACAAATATATGCTGAAAATAGAAACAAAATTGCTTTGTCTATTCGGTCTTTTGAAAAGTATGTAGATGGAGAGTTTTTAGGGAACGCCTTGATTGATTTTGAGACAAAAGGTATTTCTCCTCGAATGTTTCAATATAATTTATTGAAAAGGGCTCAAAAGGACGTAAAGCATATCGTTTTGCCGGAAGGTGATGACGATAGAGTATTGGAAGCAGCGGCAAGATTAGTTGATCAACAAGTCGTAAAATTAACCATACTTGGAAAGGAAAAAGACATTCGGGTTAGAATTAAAAAGATAGGGTTGAAACTAGATCTTGACAAGGTGAATATTATTCATCCAATTGATTCTCCATTGTTAGAGGATTATGTAAATACTTTTTATGAATTAAGAAAGCATAAGAAAATCAACTTGGACATTGCTAGAGATAAGATGCTTGATGTTTCTTACTTTGGAACGATGATGGTGTATAAGGGAGATGCTGATGGTATGGTCTCTGGAGCTGCTCACTCTACCCAACACACCATCTTGCCAGCGTTGCAGTTTATCAAAACGAAACCTGGAGTGTCGGTGGTTTCCTCTATCTTTTTTATGTGTTTAGAAGATAGGGTTTCGGTGTTTGGAGATTGTGCCATAAATACGAATCCGACAGCAGAGCAGTTGGCGGAGATTGCGATTTCGTCAGCAGATTCTTCTATTGCTTTTGGGATAGAACCTAAGATTGCGATGTTATCTTATTCGTCGGGTCAATCAGGTGTTGGAGAAGATGTAGAACGAGTTCGAACGGCTACAGAGATTGTTAAAAGAAAGCGACCCGATCTCTTGATTGAAGGCCCGATTCAGTATGATGCTGCTGTAGATCCTTATATTGCAGGCAAGAAAATGCCTGACTCAAAAGTAGCTGGTCAAGCGAGTGTTTTGATATTTCCAGATTTGAATACGGGTAATAATACCTACAAAGCAGTACAACGAGAAACTGGCATTGTTGCTATCGGCCCAATGCTTCAAGGTTTAAACAAACCCATAAATGATTTAAGTAGAGGAGTTACTATAGATGACATCTATAACACTGTGATTATTACTGCGATTCAAGCCCAAGGATTATGAAAATATTAGTATTGAATGCGGGAAGTTCTTCTATAAAA
>JAJRQS010000366.1 GCA_024280135.1 Bacteroidota bacterium
TAGGCTTCTCCCTCCTTATCAATGATTGCTAAGATGCACATCTCTAGTATCCCTCTTCGCATCTGCGCTTTTGTGTTCTCTAATTTCATTGTTCTACTTTACGGTAGATTTAATAATAACTTGAATTTGACTCAAGTATGTGGTCATTTGCTTTGAGCATCGTCCACACCACAAAGAAACGGTTTTATATAGTACTATGCAACACAAGGTAGCTTATAAAACCTATTACTTGGCTTAACATCGTCAGGAAGCCGACGAAATTACTCAATTATTCGACAAATTGAGCTGACTAAGTAAAATTAAGTGTGTTATTGCAGGCTGTATCTCAAAAAAATTGTACTATTGCATTCAAGTATTGTAAAGAGCATACTAGAGAAACTTGTTAATAAAGTGTTAATTTTATTGAATTGGTATATTGCTCTTGTATTACATATATTTAACCAACACCTTTGCAGCCGCTTAAGAGAAGTACTGCTGTTAATAAAGTATTATTAAATGACCCAAATGCCGATTATTCATACCGTTTCGGAACGTTTTCTTAGATATGTTCAGATAGATACTCAATCTGATCCTAAATCGGAAACGTGTCCTTCTACCATGAAACAAAAAAATCTAAGCAAGCTTCTAGTTCAAGAGTTACTGGATATGGGCATCAACGATGCCGCTTTAGATGAGCATGGATATGTATATGCCACTATCCCTTCTAATACAGATAAAAAAATTCCAACTATTTGCTTTTGCTCCCACGTGGATACCGCGCCAGATGCTAGCGGAACAAATGTAAAGCCCATCGTACACAAAAATTATGATGGGCGTGTATTAGTTTTGCCGGATGATACTTCCGTAAAAGTAGATCCCGCACAGCACAAGGATTTAGGTAAAAAAATAGGGCACGATGTAATTACGGCTTCTGGGAAAACACTTTTGGGTGCGGATGACAAGGCTGGTATTGCAGAAATCATGGACGCGGCAGCACACTTGATGGCTCATCCAGCAATCAAACACGGTACGATTAAAATACTATTTACGCCAGATGAAGAGATCGGGAGAGGAGTAGATAAATTAGATGTAGAGAGATTGAATGCCGACTTCGTCTATACTATGGATGGGGAGGAAGCTGGGAGTGTTGAAGATGAAACTTTTTCAGCAGACGGGGCAGTCATTACTATTACAGGTGTCTCTCAGCATCCTGGATATGCAAAAGGGAAAATGGAAAGTGCCATTAAAATAGCTGCTGAAATCGTAGAGGCGCTACCCAAAGATCGTTTATCTCCAGAAACGACGTCTGGAAAAGAAGGCTTTATTCATCCTACTAGGATTAACGGACTTATTGAAGGAACAACGATAGAATTCATCATTCGGGATTTTGATGATGACAAACTAGCAGAGCACGGTGTCTTTTTGCGTAAGCTGATGGACAAAGTCATGGAAAAATATCCAGGTAGCCAGGCTAAGCTAGAGATTACCGAACAATACCGTAACATGAAAAATGTCCTCAAAGACTATCCTCATGTTACCGAATACGTAATGGAAGCGATGACACGTGTTGGCTTGAAGCCCCAAAAAGGTAGTATCAGAGGAGGTACAGATGGGAGTCGATTGTCATTTATGGGTTTACCAGCACCCAATATTTTCGCAGCTGGACACGCTTTTCATTCCAAGCAAGAATGGGTGACCATTCAAGATATGGAACTTGCAGTGAAAACGATTGTCCAATTAGTGCAAATATGGGAAGAGAAATAAATACTTGCGATTTAAATTGAATTGCAAAAAAAATACCGAATATAATTTGCTTGAGGGGCGTTTTTTACTACCTTTGCAGTAAGTTAACAGATAATACATCGGACAAAATTAGATAAATAGATTAGTACAGTTCGATGTTATTTAATTATTTTTTTTAAAAAATTTCACATTGATTATGAATACAGGAAAAGCTTCTGTAACAAAGATTGGAGTGTTCTATGATGGGAATTACTTTCTACATGTCAGTAATTTCTACAACTATGTACACAACCGACAATCTCGCATTAGTTTCGCTGGGCTACACTCGTTTATTCGACACCAAGTAGCACTTGACGAAAATGCAGATCCTCGTCACTGCCAAATAGTGGATGCGCACTATTTTCGAGGAAGACTAAGTGCCAAAGAGGCAAGTCTTAAAGGCAATCAGCTCTATTATGATAGAATCTTTAATGAGATTTTGATGATGGAGGGGATTACTGCGCACTATCTTCCAGTCAGAACCTACCAAGGTGTAAGACAGGAAAAAGGTGTGGATGTATGGTTTGCGTTAGAGGCGTTAGAATCGGCCTACTTGAAGGAACTTGATGTGATTGTTATCATCACTACGAATGGTGATTACAAACAATTAGTCAAGAAGCTCAATAGAAAGAATGTGCGCACGATGGTTCTATACTGGGAATTTGAGTTTGTGGATGATTATGGTACTGAAAAGACAACTAAGGTGAGCCAAGACTTATTATCAGAGGTCACGTACTCTGTACCTTTACATGAGATTATTGATGAGTCGGATGATGAAAATTCATTAATTCAAAATTTATTTGTTTTGCAATCGGTAGATATTCCTCCTCCTACAGTTACCGTTCGGGATAATGGAGAAGAATTACATGAAAGCACGATTCTTTCTTTGAAGAGTGGCTATGGTTTCATTAACTACCCACCCAATAACTTGTTTTTCCACTTCAATACTTTGATTGACACGAATCATGAAGACCTCGCTCCAGGCGAAGTGGTCACTTTCGACTTAGATCAAAATGAGAATGGGCAAGACATCGCCGTCAATGTAACATTGATTAGCGCTACTGACTCAGTGGAAAGTCCAGCAGAAGAACCACTTGCAGAAGAGGACGAATTTTAGTGCTGTTTGAAAAGATTTAAAAGGCAAGTACCATTCGGTGCTTGCCTTTTTTATGTTAAAAAAAGCAGCATAATAGTATCGCTTCAAATTTAGCGTTGTATTTTTACAAAACAAAAATTGTACAATGATCAACAAGCTCTATTTTACATTAATTTTTTCTTTGCTTTTTAGTTATGGTCTGCTTGCGCAAAAATATTCAAATGCATTTTTGGAGATTGGGGTGGGGGCTAATGGTCACGGACAAGCTGGGGCTCTAGTCGCACAATCCAACGACATTAGCACGGCTTTTTGGAATCCTGCGGGATTGGGAAAATTAGAAGTCGGTTTTCAATTTGCGGCTATGCATGCAGAATGGTTTGCAGGGGTCGCACAGTATGATTATCTGGCAGCCGGTAAGAATCTAGGGGGCAAAGGTTTTGCTTCTATTTCTTTAATTCGATTAGGCATAGATAAGATACCCAATACACTCCGTTTGATAGAACCAGATGGGACTATAAATTATGATAATATCACGGAGTTTTCCGCTGCGGATTATGCTTTATTACTGTCTTATGGTAGTCTTTGGAAAAAAAATCCATTGTGGAGTTATGGTGGATCTGCCAAAATCATTCGTCGATCCATCGGTCCATTTGGAGGCGCATGGGGATTTGGGGTGGATGCAGGGATTCAATATGAAAAAGGAAAATTTTCGGCAGGTCTTTTGGCGAAAGACATTACGACTACTTTTAATGCATGGAATTTTACCCTGACAGATGAAGAGAAAGATGTTTTCAACCAAACCAATAATGAAATCCCGAAAAGTTCTGTTGAAATAACGAGACCCTCCTTTATTGTAGGCGGTGGTTATACGACTCCATTCAAGGATAAATGGGATTTTAGGACAGAGTTAGATTTTGTTTTTACGACTGATGGACAACGAAATGTCCTGGTTTCGTCTAAGTCCATTAATATTGCGCCCAAACTAGGTGTAGTCGTCGGCTACAAAAAATTGGTTTACCTCCGAGGAGGTTTAGGTCAGTTTCAACGCATCAAAGATGAAATAGAAACCGATGTCACACACCTTATTTTTCAACCTAATCTGGGTCTAGGCTTACGTTTTAAGCGTGTACAGTTAGACTATTCTTTCAATAATTTGAATAAAGCGAGTAATCCTTTTTATGCACACATATTCTCTTTGACTTTGGACTTTGACCGAAAGGATATTTAATCGCCTGCTTCGACCCAATTAATTCAAAATACCACCAAGAAATAATTGCAAAGACCAATTAATATAATTACCTTTGCAGCCTAAAATTAAGCAGTATGCCTAAGATGAAAACACATTCCGGTGCTAAGAAGCGCTTTAAAGTAACGAAATCCGGAAAAGTGAAACGTTTCCACGCAGGAACTTCACACTTGAAGCGCAAAAAGAGTAAGAAAGCTAAGCGTAACTTGCGTCATGCAAGCCTAGTAGATAAAGGCCAAGCGGCTACTATCAGACGCGACTTGCTCATTAAGTAATTAATTTTTAACCAGTTGTCAGATCCAAAGTGCTATATAGCCTCTGCCAGCTAAAATAAAATCACATGCCACGTTCAACAAACCGGGTTGCATCCCGAAAAAGAAGAAAGAAAATTTTAAAAGCTGCTAAAGGATATTGGGGCGCAAGGTCCAAAGTCTATACAGTAGCCAAGAATGCCGTAGAAAAAGCAATGGTTTATGCTTATATCGGCAGAAAGCAAAAGAAAAGAGCCTTTAGAAGACTTTGGATTGCTCGTATCAATGCAGGCGCACGCCAGCATGGGACGACATACTCTCGTCTTATTCATGGTTTGAAAACGAATAACATCGACCTAAATCGTAAAGTACTAGCAGA
>JAJRQS010000367.1 GCA_024280135.1 Bacteroidota bacterium
AGAACCACCTGTAATGTTGTTAACGAATTGCAATTTAACTTTACCGCTCTTAAAGTCCTCTGACTCCATAAATTCTTCATCTGCCGGTCCAAGTTCAAAACTCATTACTGCAAATAAACCAGAACCACCACTTTGCTTTTTCAAACGCTCTGTGTGATCTACTGTCTTAGTCAATGCTTCTTTATAATTTACTTGAGGAGCCCCCTGATTACATTCTACTCCAAATTCACGCTTCAAACGCTCAACAAGGATTTCTAGATGTAATTCACCCATTCCACTAATAATAGTTTGGTTGGTGTCTTCATTATATCTTACGATAAATGTAGGATCTTCTTCCGCTAACTTAGAAAGTCCAGTTCCTAGTTTATCTATATCTTTCTGAGATTTTGGCTCAATAGCCACACTGATTACAGGATCTGGGAAAGTCATACTTTCCAAAACGATAGGCTTATCTAAAGCACACAGTGTGTCACCTGTACGCACATCTTTAAATCCAACTACTGCGCAAATATCACCTGCTTCTACTGCAGGAATAGAGTTTTGTTTATTTGCATGCATTTGGAAGATACGTGATATACGCTCTTTCTTACCCGTTCTAGTGTTCAAGACATAAGAACCTGCATCTAAAGCTCCAGAATAAACTCTCATATAAGCCAAGCGCCCCACAAAAGGATCGGTCGCAATTTTAAAAGCTAGCGCTGAGAAGGGTTCTTTTACTGAAGGTTGACGAGATTCAGGTTCTTCTGTATCTGGGTTAATCCCTTCAATGGCTTCGATATCTGTTGGAGCGGGTAAATATGTGCATACCGCATCTAAAGCAGCTTGTACCCCTTTGTTTTTGAACGCAGAACCACACATCATTGGGATGATTTTCATATCCAATACAGCTGCACGTATTGCGGCTTGTAATTCTTCAATTGTGATTGATTCTGGATCATCAAAGAATTTCTCCAAAATTTCATCATTATATTCCGCTACGGATTCAATTAATTTACCTCTATACTCTTCTACCGTTTCTTTTAAGTCTTCCGGAATAGGAATCTCTTGGTAAGTCATTCCATGCGTTGCATCATCCCAAATGATAGCTTTATTGCTCAATAAATCTACCACGCCTCTGAAATCATCTTCCGCTCCTATTGGAACCTGTAAAGGAACTGGGTTTGCTCCAAGTTTCACTTTAACATCGTTCACTACTTTAAAGAAATCAGCACCCGATCTGTCCATTTTATTTACGAATCCAAGACGCGGTACTTTATATCTATCAGCTTGCCTCCAAACGGTTTCCGACTGAGGTTCCACACCAGAAACTGCGCAAAATAAAGCCATTACACCATCCAAAACACGTAGAGAACGTTCTACCTCTACGGTAAAGTCAACGTGACCTGGTGTATCAATGATATTGATTGTATATTCTTGATCATTCCACTTCCAATGGGTACGTGTAGCAGCAGAAGTAATTGTAATACCTCTTTCTTGTTCTTGTTCCATAAAATCCATGGTCGCTGCGCCATCATGCACTTCACCAATTTTATGGTTAATACCTGTATAATAAAGGATACGCTCAGTAGTCGTTGTTTTACCTGCATCTACGTGTGCCGCAATTCCAATATTTCTAGTAAATTTTAAGTTCGTTGCCATTTCTAATTTTATGGAAGGTTATTAAGTTCTAAAGTGTGCAAATGCTCTGTTCGATTCTGCCATTTTGTGGACATCCTCTCTTCTCTTTACTGCTGCTCCTTCTTCTTTGGAAGCTGCAATTATTTCTGCGGCTAATTTTTCAGCCATACCACGTCCACCTCTTTTTCTTGCAAAAGTGATTAACCACTTCATACCCACTGTTACTTTTCTTCTTGCAGGAAGTTCGACAGGAATTTGAAATGTTGCTCCACCGATTCTTCTACTTCTTACTTCTACTTGTGGCATTACATTATTTAATGCCTTTCTCCATACTTCCAATTCATTCTCAGAAGTCTTTTCTTTAACGATATCTAAAGCGTCATAAAAGATCCTAAAAGCTAAGCTCTTCTTGCCTTCGTACATCATGTTATTCACAAAGCGAGTAACCAACGTATCATTGTATCGTGGATCCGGTTCTAGGTGCCGTTTTTTTGGTTTACTTTTTCTCATCTTCTTTTGCGATTATTTTTTAGGTCTCTTAGTACCGTATTTTGAACGACTTTGTCTTCTATCATCAACACCAGCTGTATCCAATGCTCCTCTCACAACTGTATATCTCACACCTGGTAAATCTTTTACTCTACCTCCTCTAATTAGTACAATTGAGTGCTCTTGAAGGTTGTGTCCTTCCCCTGGGATGTAAGCGATCACTTCAATACCGTTGGTTAATTTTACTTTAGCAACTTTTCTCAAAGCGGAGTTAGGTTTTTTGGGTGTCGTTGTATATACTCTCGTACACACACCTCTTTTTTGAGGGCAACTATCCAAAGCCCTAGACTTGCTAGGCAAAACTATCTTTTTGCGACTCTTGCGAACTAACTGGTTAATTGTTGGCATAAATAATTCTTAAATTGGTGGTCAATCCACCTTGTTAAAAAAGCGAATGCAAAGGTACTATTTTTTCTGTAAAGATGACAGCTATTTTTACAAAAAAAGGGAATACTTAAAGTCATAACTTATATCACGCTCATTATCAGCAAGTTATCCTAATAAAAATTTGTATCGAGCACAAAAAAA
>JAJRQS010000368.1 GCA_024280135.1 Bacteroidota bacterium
AAATAAACGCGACCAAAGGAAGCAAATAAACGCGACCAAAGGAAGCAAATAAACGCGACCGAAGGAAGCAAATAAACGCGACCAAAGGAAGCAAATAAACGCGACCAAAGGAAGCAAATAAACGCGACCAAAGGAAGCACATAAACGCGACCGAAGGGAGCAAATAAACGCGACCAAAGGAGCAAATAAACGCGACCAAAGGGAGCAAATAAACGCGACCAAAGGGAGCAAATATTTTACTATCTTTGCAGCAAAAAGCAATTGAAGCGAATTAAACTAGACATTATTTTTGAGGACGACGATTTGGTCATTCTCAACAAGCCAGCTTTATTACTGACCATTCCAGATAGACACTCTGCTGAAAAGCCCAATCTACTCACCATGCTCAATAAAAAGTATGGCAAGATTTTTATCGTACATCGGTTGGATAAAGAAACGAGTGGTATTATTTTGTTTGCAAAAAATGCAACGGCGCATCGAACCATGAGCATCGCTTTTGAGAAACGTCATGTTGAAAAAACATATCTAGCATTAGTAGAAGGAAAGATGCTCCAGGAAGAAGGTGTCATCGACAAACCACTCGCACCCTCTATGACTCGATATAACAAAATGGTCATCGCTAAACGCGGAAAAGCCTCTAAGACCAGTTATAAAATTTTAGAAAAATTCAAGTATTATACCTTAGTAGAAGCCAATATTCACTCTGGACGTTTGCACCAAATACGGGTACATTTAACTTCAATTGGTTACCCATTAGCCATTGATTTTCTATATGGTAATAAAACTGAATTCAAGTTATCTTTTATCAAGAAAAAGAGACTTAATTTATCCAAACATGAAGAAGAAAGGCCTCTGATGACAAGGACGACTTTGCATGCTTATACGTTGAGCATATATCATCCTACTACAAATGAACGTTTAACATTCAAAGCCGAACTGCATAAGGATTTTAGAGCAGTGATTGCACAACTACGCAAGTGGAATAAACTTTAAAGAAACCTCAACATGAAATATTTAATATTTTTTTCAATCCTACTATTTTGGACAGGTTGCCAAAACTCCACGCCCATAAAATCAAAAGACAATCGTGTCGTTAAACCCGTCAAGAAAGCAAATGGCGACTATTCCGAAATCATCCGCATTGAAGACAGTATATTGGATGAACATGCCGATACCAACGCGATGGCAAAAATGACTTTCGAAAACCCAATATTTGATTTTGGCATAGTGAATGAAGGAGATATCGTGAAACATACTTTTCACTACAAAAACACTGGCAGAAAACCACTTATGCTTAAAGTAGCACACTCCACTTGTGGTTGCACGGTACCCCATTATAACGCAGAAACACCCTTGCCACCAGGTGAGCGGGATTCGATAGTGGTCACTTTCAACACTACGAACAAGCCCAATCGTCAAAGCAAGCCCATAACAGTTGTTGCAAATAGCTACCCAAACAAAGTAAAGTTGTATCTTCGCGGCTACGTAAACGAAAAAAAATAACATATGGAATATCTACCACTCATAGGCATGGTGCTGGTTTTTTACTTTTTCATGATTCGCCCACAAGCCAAGAAAGCTAAAGCACAAAAAAACTTTAGTGAAAGTTTGTCTAAAGGGGACGATGTAGTCACAAATAGTGGGCTAATTGGTAAAATATCTAAAATAGAAGATAACATCGTCACGATACAAACAGGTCAAAAAAATTATGTTCGGTTCTTTAGAGGCAGTATATCCAGGGAGATGACCGAAATTCTCCAAAAAGTGAACGCTGGTGAAGTCGTTGACACGAATGTCGAATAATAAAGAAACGGAACAATCCTTCTTTACCATAGAAAGAGTCATTGTGATGGGCTGCTTTCTATTGGCTTTTATTTTTTGGTTTGTTGTAAAACTATCAAAAGAGTATCGAACGTCTAACGACCTTCATATAGTATGGGCTATTGCTGATACCTTATCATGGGCAAGCCCTCCCCCATCTGTAATCCATGTATCTTACGAAGGGGAAGGATGGTCACTTTTTGGCACTGCAAAAGAAAAAATAGTCCTAGAAACTAAAGACTTTCCCATTGGAGAAACGCTCTTAAACCGTCGTGAATTATTAAACCGACTAGAGCGACATTATCCGAGCAATACCAAAATAGTTGATTTTACACCTGACCATTTTGTCCTACATCTAGATCGCAATATAAAAAAAATGCTCTGGGTCAAACCAGTGGTAGAACCGATATTTGGATCGGGATTAGTGCTATTTGGAAACACGACAGTTACACCCGACTCCGTCCTTGTCGCAGGACCTCTCCACATTTTGGATGGCATGACCTATATACAAACAGAAACATGGCGACCCGAGTTTCAAAAAGCACAAACGCTTACGGCATCACTCAATTTATTAGATGAAACACATACGCTATCCTTGCGACCTACAGAAGTTTCACTCAGTATGACTAGCGAAGAAGTAACTGAAAAATCATTTTTTGTGCCTATTGAATTGCTTAACATCAAAGATTCTGTTCGTGTTTTTCCAGATAAAATAAAAATTACTTTTTCTGTACCACTCAGTGAATTTGATAATATTAAACCCAAAGACTTTCAACTGGTTGCTGATTTTGCCAATATCAAGCCTGGAAGCAAAAACAACACACTCCCCATTCAAGTTAAAAAGCAACCACACCTAATTACCCATTTGCACTTCAGGGCTAAGTCAATCGAATTCTTTATCAAAAAAGAATAACAACCCATGACTTACCCAGAGACTTTAGCTTATCTATACAATCGCTTGCCCATGTTTCAACGCATTGGTAATCAAGCATTTAAGAAAGATTTAACCAACATCAACAAACTGATGGAGGCTATGGACAACCCTCATCAACAATTCAAATCTATTCATATTGCAGGCACCAATGGTAAAGGAAGTGTCACACATATTTTAGCTGCTTTATTAATGGGATCAGGCTTAAAAGTTGGATTATATACTTCTCCACATTATCGAGATTTTAGGGAACGAATCAAAATAAATGGACAACTCATACCCAAACGTAAGGTCTCAAAATTTGTCAAAAAAAATCAAACTTCGATTGAGCAAATTGAAGCCTCATTTTTTGAAGTAACAGTCGCAATGGCCTTTAGTTATTTTGCAGATGAAGAAGTAGATATTGCTATCATTGAGACAGGTCTTGGAGGACGGTTGGACTCAACTAATATTATCACGCCCCTACTTTCTATCATTACTAATATTAGTTTGGATCATCAAAATATGTTGGGTGATACGCTTCCGCAAATAGCCTTTGAAAAAGCGGGTATTATAAAAAAAGATATCCCAATACTCATTGGAGAAGACCAAAAAGAAGTGTTGCCCGTTTTTAGGCGTAAGGCAAAAGAAGTAAATGCATCTCTATTCCTTGCGGACAAAATTGTCAATATTGAAATCCAAAAAAACAATTATAAAGGCATTCAAGGAAACGTTACTATTAAAAATAAAAACCATAAATTCCGAACGGATATCAGTGGTGCCTACCAAGCAAAAAATATTTGCACAGCCATTTCAGCTTTTAGTTTGCTGAGTGAATCCGTCTTTCCCTTTTTAGTGTTCAATCCCATTTGGCTCCAAGACATTCGAAACCAAACGCATTATATTGGACGTTGGACGATACTAGGAGACGCCCCTTTAATCATTGCCGAAAGTGCGCATAATAAAGCAGGTTTAAAATTATTAACAGCCGAAATAGCAACCATCTCCTACGATAATTTATTCATGGTCATCGGCACCGTCAACGACAAGGACCCATCCTATCTTTTTGACATCCTCCCCAAAAATGGTTTCTATCATTTTGCAAAAGCTAATATTCCTCGTGGGCTAGATGCTAAAAAGTTATTAGAAATTGCTGAATCAAAGAACATCAAAGGCAAAAGCTACTCATCCGTTTCCAGAGCCCTTAGCGCAGCCAAACGTAAAGCTAAAGCAAATGATTTAATTGTTATAGCTGGTAGTATTTTTGTAGTCGCGGAGGTAGTTTGACTTCATAGGCATAAATTCTTGACTTCAACGAACCTCCACTACTTCTTTAGTATCTACTTAAAAGGCTGGACAATCAACTGAACCGGCTACTTTGACATCCTATGATTACCATCGGTACTAGTACGGGCTTTTGAGTCTAAAAGTACGCCTTTTCCACAAAAAAGGACAAGGATTACCAATAACCCTTATATTTACAAAAAAAAAGTCATGCGTGTAATTTTCCAAACCTTCTTACTCTTCATTTTTAATTTTGCGCAAGCCCAATCAACGCCATTATTAAATGAGCCGAACCTTCCGAGGTTTGAAACGACTTTAACTATTCCGCAAGGGATGCGCCCCAAGCATCCAATAGCTAACCGAGAATTTCCAATGGCTCTAGCAGATAGTTTTCAAATGGCATTAGAGGTTCTCCGTGATTCTTTGGATTCTAAAGGGCTTTCAGCCACTGTGTTAGCCAATAATGGAGATAGTTGGAGTGGTGCAGCGGGTATATCCCATTTGAATACACCCATGACTACTGATATGTATTTAGGGATGGGCTCATTATCGAAATCTATTACGGCTGCTTGTCTCTTAAAACTACAAGAAGAAGGACTCGTGGACTTGGATGATCCTATTAGTTCATACCTACCTTCCTATCCAAATATTTCTGGAATCATCACTATCCGTCAATTATTAAATCATAAAAGCGGTGTCTTTGATGTACTTGAACACCCAAGTGTTCTGGATAGTATGCAAGCTAATTTTTCAAGAATCTGGGCTCCAGATGAAGTACTTAATACCTTTGTCAACACCGCCTACTTTGCTCCAGGAACAAATTGGAAATATTCAAACACCAACTATATTTTGGCAGGTTTAATTATTGAAAAGGTGACAAATCTAAGTTTTCATGAAGCAGTCAAAACCAAAATACTAGAACCCATTGGATTGCAAGACCTATTTTTAAATCCTTATGAAACTACTTCAGGTGATATTGCCCATGTTTGGATATTTAATAGTGCTTTTCAGACAAAAGTTGATTTGGATGCTTTAAATGTAACACCCATCTCTATATATTCAACGGCATGGGCTGCTGGTGCCTATTTCTCTAGACCCGCTCAAGTTGCCAAATGGCTCAATGCATTATTGACTGGACAAGTATTATCTGCTCCTAGCCTGACCCAGATGCAGGGCTTTGTTGAGGCAGGTGACAATGAATATGGTTTAGGTCTAATGAAAATATCCAATGGAACACAAAGTTTTATTGGGCACCAAGGCTATATTCTATATAGTTCTCTTGGTTTTTATGATCCCATAACCCAATTAACGATAGTCATACAATCAAACGATGCCACCTCTACGGACTTAAGTGCTTTTTTGGCGAAAGCATATACCATGTATTACAATGAAGTCGTCAGCAATCAAAACTTGTCATACACCGACGGCGTGGCTTATCCTAATCCTGCCCTTCACCAAATTCAATTAATGCTCCCCACTAATTTTAATACCCAATACAAAATACAACTAACGGATATACTCGGCCGTCCCCTTTCGGTAAAAGTTCTTGCACAAAATGACCAGCAAGTATCCTTGGATATAAGTGCACTTTCTAGTGGTCTATTCTTTGCTGAAATAATAAACGGCAAGGAGATTATTACTTATAAGTTTGCAGTAAAATGAGCAACATTTATTCTATCGGCCTTGCTCTGTTTTTTTGCTGCTTGAATGATGGCCACAAAATCTTCAGCTTTTAAAGATGCTCCTCCAATCAAGCCGCCATCAACATCAGGTTGTTTGAATATTTCAAGCGCATTAGCAGGTTTAACGCTTCCACCATAAAGGATAGACACATTATCCGCTAATTTGTCTCCCATTTTCTTTCTTACTGCAGCTCGAATGGCAAAGTGCATGTCTTGTGCTTGTTCTGGTGAAGCCGTTTTACCTGTTCCAATTGCCCAAATAGGTTCATAGGCAATAACGATTTGTTTAAATTCTTTTGGCGAAAGCTTAAAAATAGTCGCTGTTAATTGACGTACAACATATTGAAAGTGAGTTCCTTTCTCTCTAATCGAGAGGGACTCTCCACAACAAAAAATCACCTTACGCTTATTATCTATTGACAGTTTTGTTTTAGCTAATAGGACCGTATTATTTTCCTTTTGATACTGTCTTCTCTCTGAGTGCCCTATTATCACATACTTTACGTCAATATCTTTAACCATATCAACAGAAATCTCACCGGTATAAGCACCACTCTGTTCATGATGAACGTTTTGCGCAGCTGCAAAAAAGCCTTTATGGCCTTTTAGCAATGCTTGAGTTTGTTGCAAATGTGTAGCTGGTGCACCAAAAACAACTTTTACTTTACCTGGTTTTGCTTTTTTTAGTACTTCTTTAACCAGTTTTTTACCGCTTTTAGCTGTGGTATTCATTTTCCAATTTCCTGCTACTACAAATTTTCTCATCTTTTTTTTGCAAAGTTACCCAAAAGAGTGGAATAATTCCAGTTCTAAAGTTACAAAAACCCATCAATATTTCTTTGAATATGTTTTTCCTTAAAAGCTAGGGCTTAAGTCCAGTTTGGCAAGCTATTTGCTAATTATTCAGATAGATCAAGCTTGTTTTATATCAAAAAAAGATATTATACGTAAGCAAGATACAACTAAGTAACAACAACACTTATCATGAAACACTTTACTACATTGTTTTTAGGGCTACTATTAAGCTTTTCTTTTATCGGACAGGCTTACGCCCAAAATGACTTATCTATCGCTTACGGTACATCTGGAATCCCACAAGAACTTAATATCTGCGGGCAACCTGATACTGTTAAAGTCATAGTCTCTTTAGCGGGAATCAATCCAAATAATCGAGAAAATATAACTGCATCGGTCAACCTTGCAGATGGTATCAGAATTGAAGCTTTCGTTGTGACGGAGAGTACCGCTGGCGTTTCGCTTGTAAATGGAGTAGGTACAAATAATGGGCAGTTTCAATTACCTAATATAGAGCCAAATGGCTTGACGGCAGTAACTGTTGCATTTTTAGTCAAAGCAGATTGTAGCATCAATGATTTACTAGCAGCAGATCCTACCTACGATTTAATGGATCAATGGACTTTGAATTATAACATAAATGGTTCTAGTGCTACCCCCATTACCACAACATTAAACTCTTATAGAGCCGCCCTTAGAATTCCGGATTTTGTAATTATACCAACGGTCAATAATCAAAAATTAAAAGCTGGGGATTGCATCACTCGACAGGTTGTCATCAGCAATACAAGTTTAGATGCCCATACGACAAACATGCTATATCAAGTTTCCACCACTTCTGCATTGAGTTACAAGGCAATTCGTGTAAATGGCATAGATGCCCCCTTAACAAAAACCATTGCCGCTAATGGTGATACTATCATTACCGTAGATTTATTAGGCATACACTTCATGAACAATACAGGGGCTGGCGCAAATAATGATGTATTATTTGATGCAAATGAGGACTTGACCATTGAGGAAGATCTGTGTATTGCCAACTGTCAAACAGCTTTTAACTCGACCCACACAACAAGCTATGGGTGTTTTGGAGATACTTGCACACAATTTTCACAGCAAGCTAATCTAGAGCAAGGGCAAGGTAATGTAAGTATTACTTTCGAAATCGATAAACAAACGAATATAGGCTATTGTAAAACAGGGGTTTCAGCTGTCAAAATTAAAAATGATGGGGTGGCTATCGACCCAGGCTTTGCCGATATTTATAATATTAAGCCGGGTATCGCAATGGGCAATCCGCTCGCCATGAGCTCAAATGGCTATACCATTAATAACTTAACCATACAAGGTATTGTAATTAATAATAACAATATCAAGAAAACATTAGACGGAAATCCAGCATTTATGGTGGACCCTGATGGTGTAGGTGGACTTTCGGATTTGGATGGCGATGGCTATTTTGATGACTTGGCTGCTGGTGATTCTATTATTATTGAAGTTGCGTATGACCTAAATTGTGGAGCAAGTGTCTTTGATTTATCCACAAACTGTGATACTTCTTTTGTTACACATTTATCAGCATTGCTAGACTATGACGATCCCTGCAACACACCGCAGCAAGAAGCAAACCTTAATTACTTG
>JAJRQS010000369.1 GCA_024280135.1 Bacteroidota bacterium
CCTGTTTTTGTGGGCGCACCCAACTTGTCCATTAATTCTTTAATCGTGTCCAAAGCCGCTGCATCATCTTCCACTTGATAATCGGCAACCCCCGATATTTTTGAATGTGTCTCAGCACCTCCAAGTATTTGACCATCAATGCTTTCTCCTATGGCAGCTTTGACTAAATATGGGCCTGCAAGATAGATGGTTCCCGTTCCTTTTACAATGATGGCTTCGTCCGACATGATGGGCAAGTAAGCACCACCTGCTACACAACTACCCATGACTGCTGCTATCTGTGAAATGCCCATGCTCGACATGATGGCATTGTTTCGAAAGATTCGCCCGAAGTGCTCTTTGTCTGGGAAAATCTCATCTTGCATGGGCAAAAATACGCCCGCACTATCCACCAAGTAAATGATAGGCAAACGGTTTTCCATTGCAATCTCTTGTGCCCGTAGATTCTTTTTGGCCGCAATAGGAAACCAAGCCCCTGCTTTGACTGTAGCATCATTAGCCACCACAATACATTGGCGACCTTGCACATAACCGATGACAATCACCACCCCACCCGCAGGGCATCCACCATATTCTTTGTACATACCATATCCCGCAAAAGCACCTATCTCTAGACTTGGCGTATTATCATCTAGTAGGTAATCGATCCGTTCCCGGGCAGTCATTTTACCTTTTTTGTGCTGTTTGGCAATCTTCTTTTCTCCTCCACCGAGCCTAATTTTCTCAAGGCGTTGATTCATCCTAGAAATTTTCAAGCGTAAGCTATCGTCGTTTTTACTGTCCTCTATGTTGATTTTTTTTCCCATTATAGGTTCTCTTAATGTTTTACAGAACTATATTATGTTCTAGATGTAAAAATCTGACTTTCAATTACTTAGCACCCTTTTACGCAAGTAAATTCAATATGCTATTTAAAAATCATTTTCTATCAAGGGCAATTTATGGATTTTAGATGGATTGTCGATTCTTTTGGTTGTTTATTTCCCAAAAAAACCTTACTTTTGCTATCCAATCAAACAACGGATTCCCTTCAGATATCGGCTCCCTCTTTTTTACAAACAAACGAATACTACATGCGGATTGCCTTTTTGTTTTTTCTATTCAGTTCTATTGCGTACGATCAAGTACCTGTCGTCACTACTTATTCAGATTTTTTAACAAGTGTTCAAGCGGGCCAAGCAACCGCATTGAGCCTAAGCGAAGAAAGCTATCAATACGGTGTTCCCGTTAACAATCTAATCTATCAAGAAGTATTGCCGATCAATGATGAATATCAATTTCTATTTAGCGAAATCTATGAAAATCGAGTAGATGCGAAAATCATTCAAAATGATGATTTTCCGAAAGGAGATTCTTATGTATGCTTATGCAAAACGAAAGACTTAGTGGGAATTTTAAAAAGATGGAAAGACGGGCAAAGCAGCATACAAGATTATGCGAAATTTGACTGCAAGCATAAAAGTTTTTACGAAAAAGACAAGCTCTACAAAGGGCAATCTTTTTGGGCAGAAAAAAATCTACTCGAATCACTCATAAAGGAGGATAACAACATTGAGCATATCTCCCTTTCGGAAAATGTCAAAGCAATCGTTTTTAAGAATAGAGGGGATCAATCCAAAAAGATAATAAAAATTGGTTTTGATGTTCCTGTTCAAGAGGTGATCAAAGTGGTAGAAGATGAAACCTATTTGACATCCGTAAAAACGGCAACAGGAGAAGAAGTTTATATGAAAGGCTTTAGTGCTCATGGCTGGAAATCATTGTTTCCAGACTGGAAAGCCTATCGTCCTTTAAATACGGGTTTATGGGGAGAGCCTAAGATACAAAGCCCTATTAAAGATGGCTATTTTTCAAAATCTTATTCGATTTCTTCCACTAACGCAAAGTCTTTTTCCATCCAAGGGCGGACTACTTTTTTAGTTAAAGATGACAGCAAAAAGGAAAAACGAATGAACCTTCAACTAGGAGAACAACAGCGTGTCATCAAAAAAGAGGCTTATCTTGACTACGGTTCTGAATTAACCTATGGTGTCGTAGGCATGGATAATGAATCTAAACAGATGATTGTGTCTTTTAATTCAGAAATACCTTTATCGAAGATTATCATTCTAGATGAAAAGGGTATAGAGATTGGACAAGCCGATGCGCACCCATTTGAAGTACTTGTCCCAACCCACACGACCCATATTCAAGTAAAAATTGAATACTTCAGCTTGAAAAAAATCCAAGTAGATTATCAAGTAGATTAACTTTGTTAACGTCATACTTTTGCCTACCTTTGGTCTATAATTAAACACTATCAACAGGAGAAATGATTCTAATTACAGGGGCTGGAGGACAGATAGGTACTGTTCTCGCCAAAGCATTACGAAAAAAACATGGCGCAGATCAAGTACTCACTACGGACATACGTCATAACGACCTCGCAGGGCAGTTTTTTGAAATCTTAGACGTCACGGATGGTGTAAGATTACTAGAACTCGTCAAAGAATATAACATTACACAAATATACCATCTTGCTTCCATCCTTTCAGCTAAAGGGGAAAAACATCCAATTCCAACGTGGGAAATCAATATGGGCACTTTACTGAATGTTTTGGAGGTCGCCTCTAAAACTGGCATTGAGAAAGTATTCTACCCTAGTTCTATCGCTATTTATGGATCCGAAACAAACCTAACACTTGGGCCACAATTTGGCGCCCAATTGCCCACGACCGTATATGGCATCAGTAAAGTTGCAGGAGAATTGTGGTGTGATTATTACTTCAAACACTTTGGCGTAGATGTCCGATCTGTTAGACTACCTGGCATCATAGGTTCTGGCACATTACCGGGTGGAGGCACTACTGATTATGCCGTAGAAATTTATCACTCAGCTGTCCAAGGCAAAGTATTTGAGTGTTACATTTCTGAAGACGAAAAGATGCCTATGATGTACATGAAAGATGCCATGAGGGCTATATTGCAACTTATGGGTGCTCCAAGTAAAGACATCAAAATAAGACAATCTTATAACATCGCCTCCATGAGTTTCTCCCCGAAAGAAATATATGCGTCTATCAAAAAGGTTCTACCTGATTTTGAGCTTGTTTATAAGCCCGATTTCAGAGATCGAATAGCCAAATCCTGGCCTGATGAAATTGACGATAGCCGTGCCCGTGAAGACTGGGGCTGGCAGCCGAAATATGATTTAGATGCAATGACAAAGGTGATGCTAGATAGCCTGAGTAAGCAGTATTTAATCAAATAAATTCTGCATTTTTAAGATTAGGTTAGCAGTAGTATTAGAGAACAGCACAAAATAGAAGTTATCTTTTATCATAAAGATAAAATTTTACTCACCAAGAAAAAGAGTCCAAAGATTATAATAGAATTAAAATCGGAGGAGAATGAAGTTTATCAGCAATAGCGGCAAAAGATACGTAGATGCGTTTTGCCGTTTAGGAA
>JAJRQS010000370.1 GCA_024280135.1 Bacteroidota bacterium
ATGATGGTTACTGCTTCTGGATATTCAGCCCGAATGTACAAAATGCCCCATTTGGCATCTGCCACAAATCCCGCTATCATCATTCCAAACAGAACAGAAAAAGGTTGTTTTTCTAATAAATACCGATCCGAATACGCACCAGGATCACCTTCATCCGCATTGCAAATAATAAATTTATCTTTCTTGTTTTGGCTAGTTAAACCGGACAATTTAATACTAATAGGAAAACCCGCTCCTCCCCTACCTCGAAGTTTTGATATTTTTAATTCTTCCGTTAATTCCGATCTAAACCCATCCAATGTCAAGGCATGTGTCCACCTTTCGGAAAACTGCTCTACGCCTCCATCTAATCCTTTAGTTAACAACCCATTACCCAAGAACCCCACATGATAATCATCTTCTTTTTCTGTTAATTTACCACTGGCTACCTGGTCTATTTCTTCGAGTGACAAAGCTGAAAAATTATGTCCCTCAAATTGAAACGCACCGTTCTCGTGACATCTTCCCAGACAAGTAATATGTCCAATTTCACCCTTATCAAAATGCTTATTCAGTGCTTGCTTCACCTCTGATTGTGTATTCGCATTTGCACAAGCAGAACCATTGCATACATATACTTTCTTACCCTTATTTTCTGGCTTTAGGAAGTCGTAAAAGGTAGTCGTTCCAAAAGCAGATGCTTTACCTATTAAAAATTCATCCGCTAATTTTGCTAGCTCTTCTTTGGTGGGTGTACCTGTATTTTGCGCAAGCTGACCCATTTTATCAAAGAGATTAACTTGGATGCCTTTTCGGCCAGAAAGTTTAGAAATATTCTTTGACATATTTATTTATTTTTTTCGGTTGACAAAACTTTTTCATCCACCTCAATTAGTCGCTCCTCATGTGCGTAGCAAGTAGCTTTATCATCTCTACAAAAACCCAATAGCGTCAACTGATTCTCTTCTGCATATTCAACTGCCAACGAAGACACCGCCGAGACAGCTGCTAAGATAGCAAAATTTGCTTTGGAGGCTTTAGACACAATTTCAAAAGAAACCCGCCCACTAACGGTCAATACAAAAGCTTCGTCTAGTTTATTTTTTATTATCAAGTCACCAATGACTTTATCTACCGCATTGTGTCGGCCGATGTCTTCCATACTGCTCAACAACTTTCCATTAAAATCAAAAGCAGCAGCGGCATGCGCACCTCCTGTTTTGATAAAATCCGTTTGGTGTTTGCTCATTTTCTGAAAACACGAATGAATTTTCTGAAAAGGGAAATGCCCTCTCTTTGTTACTTCTTGGGATTCCAATCCTACATCCGCCAAATCTTGCTTACCACAGACCCCGCAGGAGGATACGGACATGATAGAGCGTTTGCTGATATTTGGGTTATTCCCTTTCGGGAAAATTAAATTGATGGTGGTGGATTGCGTATTTTTTGTAATTTCTGTTTTGGGTAGAAGATCTGCTTCTAAAATACCTTCTGTAAAAAGCAGTCCAATCGCCAATTCAAGATCCTTGCCCGGCGTACGCATCGTAATCGTAAAGGCCTGATTATCAATACGCAATTCCAAAGCTTCTTCTTCCAAAAGAGCTTCCTTTCTTGGACTTAATTGCCCATTTTGGTAGCGGGTAGCATTATGATGCTTAAAAGGCATGCGTTGTTTTGTTGCTGGATGGTAAAGATAGGTGTTTTTTAGGGATTGAATAATCGAGGAAGAGTAGAATGCTACGAGAAATCGTGTACGACCACGATGATGAAGACTTCAACTATTTTTCATATTGCACTTGCAGATGACCAATACATTGAGCAAATCATGTTATTTAATCGTTCGAGCAAGAGGTGTTTACGCAAAAGACAAAACGATTGATGTAGCTCATTTACCGAAAGGTATATATTCAGTCGAAGTAAAATTGAAGGATAGAATTGGCTGGGTGAAGAATGTGGTAGAATGAAAATTAATGTATTGGAAGAATTAGCTACCTTTTCGTCAACCGGCTAGTTCCGATAATTTGTCCCCTATCATCAAGGACTTGCACGAGATACATTCCGCTCAAAAGGTCATCAACATAGAAGTCTGGGCCATTTGATGGCTCAAAAGTTTTTACACGCTTACCTATTAGGTTATACAAATAGATAGTTTTGATTTGAGTTTCATGGGCTTCTATTTTAAAGAAGCTAGTGGTTGGATTTGGATAGACCTGAATATGGATAGACTTAGATTCACCAACAGTCTTTGTGGTTGACTGGGCAGACACACTTGTCAACATCATTAGAAAAAACACAGCAGTAAGGATCAAATCTTTCATAATCATGGGCTTTTGACCATTATCCAAAAGGAGAAATGATCGAAAAGAAAACAATAAAGGCGCCTTTTGGGAGCGTTCAATGCTTTCTACGTTGTAAAAGTACATTTTGAAAGGGAAAAAACCAAGTATTAGAAGCGCTTTAAGAAAAATTTAACGGTTCTCATATAATATCCGTTAGTTTTACGCAACTTTGGCTTCTCATTGCCATTCAAATTTCATACCAAAGAGCTAATGGCTTAATAAATAACGATAAATTCGCATATGAGTTATTACATGCGTGTCCTACAATATGCCAAAAAATACAAGAAAGAGATCTTTCTAACGATACTACTGAATATATTGGTGGTTATTTTTTCCTTGTTTTCGATTACGATTTTGATTCCTACACTGAAAATCATCTTTAAGAATACAGTGGAAGTGACAGAAGCAATTCCCTATACCGGTCTTGCGTCTTTGAAGGATTATCTGGAGTCACAATTGAATTATTTTATAACGACGCAGTCTTTAACTTTAGGAAAATCTGGCGTACTCATGCGCATACTTATTTTTGCGGCCTCTATGTTTTTCTTAAAAAACCTCTTTCGCTATTTAGCGGCCATTTCGATGGCTTTTATTCAGATCGGTGTAGAACGAGACTTGCGTAATGATATGCATACTAAGATTTTACAATTACCTACTCGATACTTTAATGACCAACGCAAAGGAGATATCATTGCCAAAATGACAACGGATATCACAGAGATCCAATGGGCGTTGTTAGGAAGTTTTCAACGACTAGTACAAGATCCATTGATGATTGTTTTAACGTTGACCACAATGATTATTTTGAGTCCACAACTAACAGGGTTTGTCGTTGTTTTTATTCCCATCATGGGTCTCCTCATTAATCGAATTGGCAATACTTTGAAAAAGCCATCGATGGCTGCCAAAGAAGCCATGGGTCGATTACTTTCACATGTGGATGAACACATTACAGGGCTTCCTATTATTAAATCTTATGTGGCTGAAAAGCGAGCGAGTCAACATTTTCAACAAACAAATGAGGGCTATTTTCGGAGCATGCTGAGTATGTTTAGAAGAAGAGAGCTTTCTTCTCCGATGAGTGAATTTATGGGTTCGATAATCATCATTACCATTATGTGGTATGGAAGTCAATTGATTTTGAATACGGGGCAATTGGAGCCAGAAGTTTTTATTACCTACATTGCCTTATTCTATCAAATCATTGCACCCGCCAAAAACATCTCTAATGCTATTTTTGATATTAAGCGAGCGGAGTCTTCTGGAGAACGAATTTTTGCTTTATTAGATGCACCAGATGACATGCAAGATAAGGACGGTGCTTTCGCTAAAAAATCTTTTGATACTGCTTTAGTATTGAAAGATGTCTGTTTCTCTTACGAAGAAAAACAAGTCATTAATAATATCTCATTGACCATCCCCAAAGGGCAACAAATTGCTTTGGTCGGACAATCTGGCAGTGGAAAAACGACCATTTCTTCTTTAATTAACCGCTTTTTTGATGTAAGTTCGGGGGCGATTACCATAGACGGAATAAACTACAAAGACCTCAAAATCAAGTCTTTGCGCAAGATAATCGGATACATTTCGCAAGATGCCATCCTCTTTCACGACACCATTAAGAACAATCTACTTCTTGCCAAACCCAATGCGACTGAGGCTGAAATCATCGCAGCAGCAAAAGCCGCCAATGCCCATGATTTTATTTTGGAAACACCCCTCGGATATGAGACAAACATCGGAGAAGGAGGTGCAAAACTAAGCGGAGGACAACGTCAACGACTTACCATCGCAAGAGCTATTTTAAAAGATCCACCGATTTTAGTTTTGGATGAAGCCACTTCTGCTTTAGATTCTGAATCTGAAAAACTCGTTCAAGAGGCTTTGGAAAAAATCATGGAACATAGAACTTCAATCGTCATTGCACATCGACTTTCAACTATTAAAAATTCAGATCGAATTATTGTGATGCGAGAAGGCAATATTATTGAAGAAGGAACACATCAAGAATTATTCGAGCAGAATGGAGCCTATCGCAAGTTGGTGGATTTGCAAAATTTGTGACATATCTATCTTCTTAAAAATAATTAAAGTCCCATTGGGTTCAGGGTCACTATCAAAATAAAATATTCACTACATAAAAAAAGCTGTTCCAAATTAATGGAACAACTTTTTTTATTACAACACAGGAAAGGTTATTCTCCGAGTGTATATCGAACGGCAAGACCACCGTTATCATATCCAAAGCCGCCATTACGAATGAATCCAAAATTCGGTTGCCAATCAAGACTAAGATTCAATGGAATATCTGCAAACTTGTAGTCCAATCCAATGGCACCGATAAGATTAACGCCAACACCACCAGATGATTCTGTTCCAACAAAGACATCGTCATAGTTATATCTATAAAACCCGACTCCGACTCCACCTCCATAATACCACTGAAACCCTTCAGCAACAGAGGACAAGTCATTATGCACCTGATAAGTGGCAGCCACACCCAGTCTTGTATATCTATAATACAGGTATCCCCAAGTACGGAAATTTGCGGTAGCTTCAATCGCATGACTTTCATTAATAAAAGTCTTGTACGAAAACGCCCAGGGATAGCCAAGCCTTAAGCCTATAGCTGATTTATAATTCTGAGCAGAAAGAGCTGTTCCAAAGAGGCAAAAAGCCAAGAACAACCCCAAAGTGATTGATTTTTTCATGATATATGTTTTTAAGAGGTTCGTACGGATATAATCCCATATCCACACGTGAAGTTGTAGTTTTTTTTTGACAAATCAAAAAAATTGCTCAAAAAAATTCTACTCAAAAAGCCGATATCCAACCGTAAAACTAGCAACTGGCCAGAAGCTTCGGATATCTCTGCCGAAGACACCTGAGCTATCCAATTCTTTTCCCAATCCGAAAAAATAACCCGGGCCAAAACCAATATCTGCAGAAAATCTATCCTCTGCAAACAAAATTTGGTATCCAATTAATGCACCTCCTTGCAATAAGGAGACTCCTTTTGCTGTAATTAATCTAGCTACAGGCGCAATAAATAAACCATCTGGCGCTCCTTCTGATTTTAGATAAAAACGATATTGAACTTTTGCATCCAATGCTCCTAATATATAGTTAGCCCCAACAACAAAAGAGCTCTTATCATTTACAACACCTTCGTAGGATGCTCCAAAGAATTGTAATCCAAGTGACACTGGGCTAATTCTTATATAACCTTGTGCTGAAGCGGTTATACTTATTGTCGAAAGCATGATCATTAAAATTAACAAATTTGGTTTCATGATTGTATTTTAAGTTAAGAAAATCAAATATACAGTTTTCAAGCAAAAATACGTAGCTCCTATGCCAAAACTGTATAATTGGATGCTTCTTCTGTATAAACGGATGGAATATGGGCTCGGATGGATGTTTAATAAAAGCAATTTTCTATTCTATCTGCTCCTATTGAACAAAAATAACAACTGCTAAGGGAGGAAGCGTAATATTCAATGAATGCGCTTTACCATGTTGGGGCACTTGTTCTGAATTAATTATCTGATTACCGATACCGCTTCCGCCAAACTCAGTGGCATCACTATTCGCAATTTCTTTCCATTTGCCACTTGCTGGCACCCCTACTCGGTAGCCCTCAATGGTATTAGGTGAAAAGTTACAAACGACAACGATAGCAGTATCTTCATTTTTACGTAAGTAAACCAATACACTATTATTTGTATCATCCGCAGCTACCCATTCAAATCCTTCTGGAGAAAAATTCCAAGACCACAAAGCTGGTGTTTCAACATAAATTTTGTTCAAGTGGCTTATCCAAAGTTGGATGCCTTTGTGCATGGGATAATCAGTCAAATGCCACTCAAGACCATGGTCTAAATCCCATTCTGTCCCCTGCCCTATCTCGCCACCCATAAATATTAATTTGTCCCCTGGATGCGTAAACATATAGCCAAATAGAAGTCGAAGATTTGCAAACTTTTGCCATTCATCTCCAGGCATTCTATCGAGTAATGAACCTTTGCCATACACCACTTCATCGTGAGATAAAGGCAAGGCAAATTTCTCCGTATTCGCATATAACATACTGAACGTCAACTCACTCTGGTGGTGCCCTCTGTAGATAGTTTCCCTTTTTAGATACCGTAAAGTGTCGTGCATCCATCCCATCATCCACTTTCTATCGAACCCTAAACCACCGTATTCTGTGGGAGCAGTCACACCCGACCAAGAGGTAGATTCTTCTGCTATCATCAAGGCTTCCGGGTAATACTCATGAACAGCATTATTCAATTCCTTTAAAAAGTGGACGGCTTCAAGGTTTTCATTTCCACCATGAATATTCGGTTCCCACTCGCCCTCTTTTCTAGAATAATCCAAGTACAACATAGACGCAACGGCATCTACTCGAATGCCTTCAATATGAAATTTGTCCAACCAATAAATAGCATTTGATATTAAAAATGAACGCACCTCATGACGGCCATAATTAAAAATATAACTGGTCCAATCCGGGTGATATCCTTTTTGTGGATCGGCATGCTCATAGAGGTGACTTCCGTCAAATAAATAGAGCCCATGCTTGTCCCCTGGATAATGCGACGGCACCCAATCCAAAATTACACCGATTTCTGCTTCATGCAATTTGTCAATCAAAAACATAAAATCATCTGGCGTACCAAATCGACTATCTGGTGCAAAATATCCCGTAATCTGATAACCCCAAGACTGAAAATAAGGATGCTGCATCACGGGCATAAATTCTACGTGTGTAAAACCCGTCTGCTTGAGATAAGGAATGAGTCGTTCGACTAATTCTTTGTAACTTAAAGAGCGGTTATGCTCCTCATGGACTTTCATCCAGGATCCAATATGTAATTCATACACACTGACGGGTTGTGCGTCTTTAGATTTTTCTTTACGTCTTTGGAGCCATTTCTTATCCGCCCACTGATAGTCTGAAGCCCAGACAATAGAGGCCGTATTGGGTGGAATCTCCCAAAAAGGGGCATAAGGATCTCCTTTTTCAAGTACTTCGCCCGATTTTGCAACAATAGCATATTTATATAACTCCCCTTTCCCCAATCCCGGAATAAAACCTTCCCAGATACCACTTTCATCCCAACGTGCATTTAAAGCATGTTCGTGTCGATTCCATCCATTAAAATTACCAATAACGGAAACGGCTTGTGCATCCGGTGCCCACACAGCAAAGTACACACCCTTTTGACCCTCTACTTCAAGAATGTGACTTCCAAGTTTTTCATACAAACGAAAATGTCTGCCTTCTCTGAAGAGGGCAATATCGAAATCGGTAAAAAGGGAATGGGGTTTGACCACAATTTTTTTCTTTAAGGATTAATCTACTATCATCCCCGAAATATCTAGTGACTGTTGTTCAATGGCTTTTGGTAAGGGTAAATGATTGTATTCTTGATCTCTAAATTGTGGGATAAACCCAGCTGATTCAATGGCATCTTGGATACCTTGAGCGGTAAATCTAAAATTTGCGCCAGCAGCAGAAACCACATTTTCTTCAATCATAATACTACCAAAATCATTGGCTCCAGCATGCAAACATACTTGTGCTACTTGCTTCCCAACAGTCAACCAAGACGCGCCTATATTCGTAATATTGGGCAACAAGATTCGGCTGATGGCTATCATACGAATATACTCATCACTGGTTACAACATTTCTAGCCCGCTTCAACCGCTTCAACAAAGTCCCTTCGTCCATGAAAGGCCATAAAATAAAGGAGGTAAAACCTATACTATCCGCTGGCTTCTCGGACTGAACCTGCCGCATCGACACGATGTGCTCCATACGTTCTAGATTGGTTTCAATGTGCCCAAACATCATTGTAGCCGAAGAGGCCATGCCGATTTGGTGGGCTGCACGCATCACATCTAACCAATCTTGTCGGTTACATTTTCCATTGGAAATAATAAATCGAACTCTGTCATCTAATATCTCCGCACCTGCCCCTGGCAAAGTGTCCATGCCAGCTGCTCTTAATTTTAGCAATACTTCTTTAAAAGTAAG